>NZ_NQYT01000051.1:0-54072 GCF_009192935.1 Xanthomonas sp. LMG 12461 | reverse complement strand
TCGGCTTTTCCCTTCTCCCCTCGGGAGAAGGTGCCCCGCAGGGGCGGATGAGGGTACGGGTGGCTCGCGATCAATGTCAGCGAGTCGCTTCGCGCTCCGACCCTCACCCCAACCCCTCTCCCGGGGGGAGAGGGGCTTTGCTCACTCCGTTTCGGCCCAGCGCGACAGGTTCTGCTTCAGCGCGTCGATGCCGGCCCAGGGATCCTTGCGTCGCCGTTTCAGCTTGGCGGGGACGTCGCGCAGCTTGAAGGCGTCGGCGCGGTGCAGTTTGGACAGGTCGCTCCAGGCCAGCGGCATCGCCACCGGGGCGCCGGCGCGGGCGCGCAGCGAGTACGAGGCCACCGCGGTGGCGCCGCGGCCGTTGCGCAGGTAATCGACGAAGATGCGCTGGTTGCGCAGGCGCTTGCTGGCGGTGGCGAGGAAGCGGTCCGGTTGCGACTGCGCCAGCGCGTCGGCGAAGCCATGGGCGAAGCGCTTGGTCAGGTCCCAGTCGCAACCCGGGGCCAGCGGCACCACCACGTGCAGGCCCTTGCCGCCGGACACGCGCAGGAACGATTCCAGCTCCAGTTGCGCGAGCAGCTTGCGGATGTCGGTGGCGGCGCGCTTGACCTCGGCGAAGGGCACGTCCGGGCCTGGATCCAGGTCGAACACCACGCGGTCGGCACGCTCCGGGGACGCGGCATGCGCGCCCCACGGGTGGAACTCCAACGCATTGAACTGCACCAGTTCCAGCAGCCCAGCCGCATCCTCGACCACCAGGTACTCGGCCTGGGTGCCGCTCTCTTCCTTCAACCGCACCGACGACACCAGTTCCAGCCCGGCGGTGTGGTGCTTCTGGAAGAAGCACGCGCGTTCGGCACCGGCGGGGCAGCGGATGATCGACAGCGGGCGACCGGCGATCTCCGGCAGCAGGTGATCCATCACCGCGCTGTAGTAGTCCCAGACCTCGCGCTTGGTCGCGCCGATGTCGGGGAAGACCACGCGGCCCGGGCTGGACAGGGTCGGCGGCGTGCGCGCGGTGCCCGTGGTCGCGACGTCGCGCTTGCTGCGCCGAGGGTCGCTGATATTGGTTTCGCTCGACTTCGCCGCCTTCGCCACCTTGGTTGCCTTCGTTGTTTTGGCCGTTGCGTCTGCCTTGGCTTTCCTGGCCGCCGGCGTCGCCCGCGCCGCCGCCGCGCGCGGTGCCGGTGCGTCGGCATCGCCCAAGTCGGCGATGTCCTTGTCCGGGCGCACCGCCTTCAGCGAGGCCTGGCGCAGCAACTGCTGTCCGCCGATGCCGCGGTAGAACACCTCCACCACGAAGCGCGGCGCGAACCAGCGCGCGCTGCGCAGGTCGGTCTCGGTGGTGGGCACGTGCACGCTGGGCGTGGCGCTGCCGGCCTTGCCGATCAGCGCGGTCAGCTCGCGCAGCAGCGCGTCGGAGAAGCCGGAGCCGACCCGCCCGACGTACAGCCAGCCATGCTCGGGATCCGGCCGCGCCAGCAGCAACGCGCCGAAGCCGCTGCGGCTGCCCTTGGGTGCGGTGTAGCCGACCACCGCGAATTCGTCCGAGCGCAGCTGCTTGGTCTTGCGCCAGTCGTCGCTGCGGCCGCCGTGGTAGCCGCGGTCGGCGCGCTTGGAGACGATGCCTTCGAAGTGCTGCGCGCCGGCGAGCTGAAATGCGGCTTCGCCGTCGCCGTCGATATGCGAGCTGAAGGCCAGGTGCGTATCGGCGCCCTGCAGCAGCCGCTGCAACAACGCCTTGCGCGCGGACAGCGGTGCGGCGGCGATGTCGATGCCGTCCAGGTGCAGCAGGTCGAACAGGGCCAGCGCCAGCGTGCCCTGGCGCTCGCCGGACAGCACCGCCTGCAGCAGGTTGAAGTCCTCCTTGGTCCCCTTGCCGGCGATCAATTCGCCATCCAGCGCCGCCGAGCGCAGGCCCAGTGCGGCGATGGCGTCGCGGATCTCGGGGATCCTGTCGGTCCACTCGATCGCGTTGCGCGACCACAGCCGCACCACGCCGTCGGCGACGGTGGCCAGGATCCGGTAGCCGTCCCACTTGATCTCGTGGATCCACTGCGCGCCCTGTGGCGGCGCGTCGCCGAGCCGGGCCAGTTGTGCGGTGAACGGCCCGTCCGGCGCCGCCGCCGGCACCGCGCCGGGCAGCGCCTCGGCCAACTTGGCCCAGTTCGTGCGGCGGCCTTTGCGTACCGGCGCAGCCACGACCGTGGCCTTGCGTTTGTCGGGTTTGCCGGCGCCGGCGCGCTTGACGTCCCGCGCCGGCGCCGCGGTGACATCGGCCAGCAGGTCGTCGGCCTCCAGGTCGCTGGCGAAGGCGTCGTCCTCCTTGAACAGCAGCCACTGCGGTTGCCGCGCCGGCTTGCCCGAGCGCACCAGGTGCCAGCCGCCCTTGAGCTTGTCGCCGAACAGTTCGAAGCGCAGATGGCCCTTGGCCAGTTGCGCCTGCGGATCGTCCGCGCTGCTCCACACGCCGTGATCGAACTGGGCGACGTGGCCGCCGCCGTATTCGCCCTGCGGGATCTCGCCCTCGAACGTGGCGTAGTCCAGTGGATGGTCTTCCACTTCCACCGCCATGCGCTTGACCTTGGGGTCGTAGCTCGGCCCTTTCGGCACCGCCCAGCTCTTCAGCGCATCGCCGACCTGCAGGCGGAAATCGTAATGGCGGCGGCTGGCGTGGTGCAGCTGCACGACGAAGATCGGCCGCTGCCCCGCCGGCACCGGCTTGCCCGGCTCCGGCTCGCGGGTCTTGTCGAAGCGGCGCTTGCGGCGGTAGTCGGCGAGGCTCATGGCGCGGGCCCGGCCCGCGTCACGTGCGCAGGCGCGCGCGGACCGCGGCGGCGCTGCTGCCCACGGCCTGCACGGCGGCGCGCAGCTCGTCGGCGGAGACGCCCAGCGCCTGCGTCCAGTCGCGCACTTCGTCGTCTTCGTGGAGGTTGATGCGGTCGCGATCGGGCGAACCGATGTTGCGGGTGTCGTCGCTCATGCCGATGTCCTGCTGTGCAGAAGCCGCTGCGGTCGTGGGGCGCCGCGTGTGGCGGCGAGGGCCGACGGACGCGGCATGCGTCGGCGGACCGGTTCGGAAACTTCTAGTCGCGCCGGCGTGGCATCGCTGTGAACGCCGTGTCTGCCCCATGCATGCGCGCCGCATGCTCAGAACGCCAGCGAGGTACTGAACAACACCTGCCGCGGCGCGCTGCGCTGCAGCGTCTGGTAGTCACCGGCAAAGGCCGAGCCCGCGATGTTGGCGGTACCGATGTTGTGACGATCGAGCAGGTTGCTCACGTCCAGGCGCAGTTCCAGGCCCGGCAGCCGGCTGTCCGCGCCCAGCGTGTAGGCCGTGTACGCATTGACCTGCCAGAACGCCGGTACGCGCAGGTCGTTCTCGTAGGTGAAGGGCTGATGCAGGTACTCGGTGCTGGTGGCGCCGAAGCGCCAGTGGCGCACATGCGCCGACAGGTCGCTGACCAGCGACAGTTGCGGATAGCCCGGCTGCGCCTTGCCCTGGATCGGATAGACGTTGCCGTCGACGACGACGTCGCGGTCGTAGACCGAGCGCGCCAGCGCCACGCCCTGGTAGAACTGCAGGTGCGGGGTGAGGTCGACGGTCACGCCCAGGTCGGCGCCGAAGGTGTGCATCTTCGGCATCACCTGCACGGTGTTGACCTGCGCGAACTGGGTGCCGACCGCGGCCGACAGCAGGCGATGGCGGATGTCGCCGTAGAACACGTCCGCGGTGACGGTGGCGCGGTCGAAGCGATGGGTGCCGCCGACGGTGAGGTTCCAGTCCTGTTCCGGCTGCAGGTGGCGGGCGAGGCGGTCGAAGCTGGCCTGGTCGGGCACGGTCCAGGCCGAGGCGGTGTAGCCGATGTTGCCGCGCTGGGCGACGCGGAAGCCGTTCATCGCGCTGCCCAGGTCGATGAAGCCATCGGTCTGCGTGGTCGGGCTCCAGAACAGCGACAGGTGCGGCAGGAACGCGCTCTTCGCGCGCAGCGTGCCGGCCGCCGGTCGGTCCGGCGCATCGCCGACACCGCCGCCGCTGGTGCGGAAATCCACCGCCTTTGCCCCCAGGCCCAGCACGAGCGTGTCGCTCAGTGCGACGTCGTCGTGCACGTACACCTGGCGCGCGCGGGTGGTCCACTGCGAGACGTTGTCGGTCTTGAACGCCGGGCCGTACACATCCCACGGCCCGGTGGTGCGCAGCGGCCGGCCCTGCCCCAGCAGCGGCTCGGTGTACCAGGACGTCGCCGCGTCGGCGCTGCTGTGCTCCTGCCAGAGGCCGGCGCTGAGCGTGTGCCGGCCATGCACATAGGTCAGGCTGAGCAGACCGCCGGTACGCCGCAGGTGCGGCGCCTGCACCTGCTCGGAGAACGGCGCAGCGTCGGGCGAAGGCGTGGTGGGATCGCTCAGCGTGGCGCGGGTGTGGCTGCGCGCGCTGTAGACCTGCACGTGTCCGCTGAGCGTGTCGGAGATATGGAAGTCGTGCGAGAGCGAGGCGATGCGGTCGTCGGTGACCTGGCCGGTGTCGTACGGCAACAGCCCGGCCAGCGCGCCGCAGCGGTAGGTGCCGCAGGAGGCGTCGGCGTTCTGCGGCAGGGCGACGGCATAGGCCCTGGCGTAGTCGGGATAGAGACTGTCGGCGCGCCAGCCCAGCTTGCCGAGCATGTCGAAGGACAGGTTGTTGTAGCCCCACATCGCGGCGTGGCTGGCCGACAGGAACACGGTGAACGTACCCCAGGCCACGTCCTGGGTCGCCTTCACGTCGCCGCGCAGGAAGCGCTGGGTGCCGCCGCCCTGGTATTTGTCCGCGCCCAGCCGTTGCAGGTCGACCTGCAGCTTCGGGCCGTTGGCGCCGAGCTGCCCGCTCTGCGCGGAGACCGTGGTGACCCGGGTCGCGTCGCTGCCCACGCCCTGCTTGACGCGCAGGCCGGGCGTGTCCTTCGGTTCGCCCAGGCGGTACTCCAGCGCGCCGCCGTTGGCACTGCTGGAGAACACGCTCACCGGTGCCGCGCCGGGGCTGACCGTGATGGTGCCGATGGCGTCCGGCACGCCGACGTTGACCACGCTGGTGCCGGTCAACGACAGGAAGCCGCTGTCGTTCAACGGCACGCCTTCGAAGGTGATGCCCATTTCGTTCATGCGGAACCCGCGCACGAACAGGCTGGTGGCGGAGACGTCCAGGCCCAGCCCGTCGGTGGCGGTGTAGCTGGCGCCGGGCACGGTCTTCAGCCGCGCCAGGCCGTTGCTGCCGGCGAGGTCGGCGTCCATGTCGCCGGCATTGATGACATAGCGGTTCGGGCCCACCACCTGGGTGGGCGCCACTGCGGCCGCATGCGGCGAGGCCACCACGTCCAGTGCGGACAACGTGGTTGGGGTGGTGTCGGTATTGCTGCTGGCAGCCTCGTCCGCGGCGTGCGCCGTGGAGGCGGCGAGGCCGGCGACCAGCGCCGCAGACAACAACGACGGCGCGCACTTGTGCCTGAGGCGATGCGGTGCAGAGATCGGCAGGGTGGCGGCGCGGAGACGGGAGGAGGTCGCGTGCATGGTTGGATCCGGCGTGGAGTGGGAAGCGGTGGCGCACGCGCGCACCCAGCGCAGGACCGCCTGTTCGCGGCGGCGTCCGGCTGGCTGTGCGGTTGCGATGACAGTGCGCCGGCGCTGCGGCGCGGACCCGGGAAGATGGCGCGCGGCAGGTGCGGCGCCCCGCTCCGGATCGATGGAGAGAACGGCGCAGCTGCGGCAGCGCGCTTCCCGCGGTGAATACAGCGGCGTGAAGCGATGCGGGAAATTCTTGCATCGCATGTGCGCTTGCACCATTGCGCATTGGTACAGCGCTGCCTGCTGCGCGTATGTGGTGCGATACCTGGGTATAGGGCGCTGGTGCCGCTGCGCGAACGAGGCTGGATCAGCGCCGACGTCTACGGCGAATGCATGCACGGTGGCCGGGGGGCCGACCTCATGCTGCTGCACGCGTGCGCGAGACATGGGGTCGAATGCTCAGGACCGATGCGGCTCCACCGGCAGACGCCGGGTGCGGCTGGCCTCGCGGAGGGGCGCCATCGCCAGGCTTGCAGACGCCTGCCGCCCATGACCTGCGACCTATTGACGACAGTTGTCGTCATGGGTAGCTTTGCCGACACGTGTAGTCATCGGAGTGGGCGGATGCGCCGCAAATCGATCGGGGATCAGGAACTAGCCCTGCTGCAGTACATCGCCGAACACGGCGATGCCAGTGTCGGCGAGGTCGCCGCCGGGTTCGGCGAGGCGCGCGGGCTGGCGCGCTCGACCGTGCTGACCATGATGGAGCGCCTGCGCGCCAAGGCCTATCTGCGTCGCCGCCAGGTGCAGGGCGTGTACCGCTATGCCGCCACCAGCGGCCAGGACGACGTGGTGCGCAGCGCGGTCGGCAGCTTCGTCGAGAAGACCCTGCAGGGCTCGGTCTCGCCGTTCGTGGCCTGGATGTCGCAGCGCGCCGAGGTCAGCGACACGGAACTGGCCGAACTGGAGGCCCTGGTGGCCAAACTGCAATCGCAACGGCGGGAGGACTGAGCCATGCACAGCCTGCTGGGGACGGACGTGTTCGAGACTCTGTTGTCGCGGCTGCTGGCGACCAGCGTGCAGACGCTGGTGCTGGTCGCGCTGATCTGGGCGCTGTGCCGCTGGCTGCCGACCCTGCCGGCGGCGACGCGTTGCCGGTTGTGGTGGCTGGTCGCTGCGCAGAGCGTGCTGGGCCTGCTGTGGGCCGGGGCGGTGCAGCTGCCGGTGCTGCCGGCCGCGCCGGCGTCGGTGGCAGCGGCACCGGCGGCCGTCGCCACGGTGCTGGCGACGCCGGCAGGCGCTGCGACGCCGCGCATGTCCGCTGCGGTGCCCGCGCAGATCAACGTCAACGCCACCGCTGCCACCGCGGCGATCGCCGCCCCCCCGGCCACGACATCCTTGGCCGCCTTGCCGTGGGCGCAGGCGCTGGTGGCGCTGTGGCTGGCCGGCGTGCTGGTCTGCGCCGCGCACAGCGTGCTGGCCTACCGTCGCAGCCGCCAGCGTGCGCGCGAGGCGGCGCCGTGCACCGACACCGCCCTGCTCGGTGCGCTGCGCCTGGCGGCCGAGGCCCACGGCCTGCGCCAGCCGCCGCAGCTGCGGCTGTGTGAGCGCATCGATTCGCCGCAACTGATCGGGCCGTGGCAGCCGGTGCTGCTGCTGCCGGCGCGGCGTATGGACAGCCTGCGCGCCGACGATCTGGACATGGCGCTGACCCACGAACTGGTGCACCTGCAGCGCCGCGACCTGTGGTGGGGGTTGCTGCCGGCGGTGGCGCAGCACCTGTTCTTCTTCCATCCGCTGGTGCACCTGGCCAACCGCGAGTACGCCCTGGCCCGCGAGGCGGCCTGCGATGCGGCCGTGGTCGCCGGCCACCGCCATTGCCGTCACGACTACGCGCGGCTGCTGGTGCAGCTGGGTGTGGCACCGCGGCCCAGCGCCGGCCTGGCCAGCGCTTCGCCGACCTTCCTGAGCCTGAAACGGAGATTGCTGATGCTGCAGACCACGTCCGCTTTTCCGCGCCTGGGCGCGGCCCTGATCCTGACCGCGGTGGCCGTGCTCGGCGTGGCGCCGCTGCGCCTGGTGGCCCAGCCCGGCCATGCGCTGCCTGCCGCCGGCAAGCCGGCTCCCGTCTCCCCGGCGCAGGCCGCGGCGCCACCGAGCGAATACACTGCCGATGACGCGGCCCGCGAAGCGGCGCTTGCGGCGGCGGAGGCGCAGGCTGCCATGGCGGCTGCAGATGCAGCGAAGCAGGCAGCCGACGCGAGCGCAGCGGCGCAGGAGCCTGAGATGGAAGCCGCGAACGCGGCGGCCGCGGAGGCGGCCGATGCGGTCGATATGGGGGACGCCGGTGCCGCCGCCCGCGCCGCCAACGTGCCCGCAGTACCGCCGCCGCCGCCGCCGCCGCCCGCGCCGCCTGCGCGGCCTGCGCGGCCTGCAATGGTGGTCCCGGCGGTCCCGGCGGTCCCCGCGCCGCCGCCGGCCATCGGCTCGCGGATCAGCACGCGGTCGATGCAGAAAACCCACAACGGTCAACTCGAACAGTCGTATGTCCGGGTCAAGGGCAACCATTCGACGATGAGCGGCAGCAGCGACGAACTCGCCAGCATGAAGCGCGAGACCCAGGGCGATGGCCTGTGGTTCCGCCGCGGCGGCAAGCGCTACGTGGTGCACGATCCTGCGCTGCTGGCCCGCTTCGACGCGCTATTCGAGCCGATCGGCAAGCTGGGCGCGCAGCAGGGCGAGCTCGGCAAGCGCCAGGGAGCACTGGGCCGAGAGCAGGGCGAGCTGGGTCGTGAACAGGGCAAGCTGGTCCGGGAGAGCATTGCGCTGGCGGCGGACCGCATGGACTCCAACGGCATTGCCGCCAAGGCGCAAGCACGTGCCCAGACCGAACTGGCGCAGCGCCAGGATGCACTGTCGGCGAAGATGCGCGCGCTCGGCGAACAGCAGGCCGCGCTGGGCCGGCAGCAGGGCGAACTGGGTGCGCGTCAGGGCGAATTGAGCGCGCAGATCGATCGCGAGGTCGACCGCCTGTTCGATGCCGCCATCGCCGCGGGCAATGCGCAGCGGCTGGAGTGATGTCGCCGGCGGCGTGCGCAGCGCCTACGCCGACGCCGCAGCCGCCAGCGCGCGTTCCTCGGCCTCGGCGGCGACCAGGCGCTGCAGCAGCAGCGCCAGCGTGACCACGTCCTGGTGGTTGTGCGCGGCGACGCGGCGCAGGTTGCGCGCGTTGCCGCCGCGCAGGTAGCTCAGCCACGCCGCTGGCGCTTCCGAGCCCGGCAGGTCGTCCTCGCGCACCACCCGCAGCAATTGCCGCTCGATGGTGGCGAGCTTGCAGTTCTCCCAGGTGCCGCGGTAACGGCGGCGGGTGGGATGCAGCAGATCCACGTGGTCCAGCGCCGACAGCGGATCGGCGCAGCGCGCCAGCCGGTAGCGGGTCTTCAGCAACGGCGCGTCGTAGCAGCGGCCGTTGTAGCTGGACAGCACGGTGCCCGGCCGCAGCCAGGCGCGGAACGCTTCCAGCATCGCTTTCTCCGCGCCCATCGTGGTCATCAGCAACTGGCGGATGCGCAGGCCCGGGCCGTCGGCCGGATGCACGCTCCAGTCGGCCGCGCCGATCATGAAGGCACGGGTGCCGGTGCCGCCGGCCAGGCCGGTGGTTTCGGTGTCGAAGAACAGCAGGTCGGTGGGGTCCACCGCGTCCTCGCGGCGGGCGAAGGCCAGCGACAGCGCGCCGGCGGGAATCGGCTGCGGCAGGAACGCCTCGATCAGGTGCAGCCCGGGTGCGATCTCCACCCCGGGCAGGTGCCGGTCCGGCGCCGCGGCCAGTTTGCGTGGGGATGCAGCCGCGGTGGGCGCGACCGCACGCTCGCGCAGGCCGAGCAGGCGCCGCAGCGCGGACACATCGGTGCCGCCGCGGTCGAACGGGGCGATGGCGATGGGCGGCGCTACCGCGGTATCGGCGCCGCCGCTGCGCGGGGGAGCGGGTGGCGTGCGTGGGGCCGGCGTTGCAGTTGCCTGCGATACGACCTCGCGCGGCTGCGGCGCTGCCTGCCGCGGCGCGTGCGTGGGCGTCGCCGCCACAGCGTCCGTGCGCGACGCACGCGGCGCGTCGGCTGCGGTGGGATTGCCGGAGTACGCCGGCGTGCGCTCGGCGCTGGCATCGCCGGCCTGCCGGCGCAGCGCGCGCAGGCGCTCCAGGCTGATGCTCATGCGCTCCACTCCGGCAGCGCATCGGCATCGGCATCGATGGCGATCGTGGTTGCGCCGTGCGCGTCCAGCGCCGTGTCGTCCTCGCCGTCGAGCAACAAGCGCAGCACGCGCAACGCCAGCGCCCGAGGCGTGGTCGCGCTTTCCTCCTGCGCGGCCAGCACCGGGCCGACGCAGGCCGGGCAGCCGGCCACGCAGTCGCAACCCTGCACCAGTTCGCGCGCGCGCTGCACCAGTTCGGCCTGGCGCCGCCACAACGGCTCGCTGAGGCCGACGCCGCCGGGGAAGTTGTCGTACAGGTACACGGTGGGCACGAACTGCTGCAGTTCGACGCTGGCCGGCTCGCCGCTGTCGCCACCGCGCAACTGGCCGCGGCCCTTGGCGTCGGCCACCGCGAACCAGGCGCCGTCGCCGTCGCCCACCGCCTGCTGCAGATCGCGTGCGTCGGCCATCACCGCCACCGTGGCCACCACGTGCAGCGCGTAGGCCGCGCCCAGGAAACCGTCCAGCGCGTCCTGCTTGCTGCCGAACGCCTTGAGCAGGGTCGCCTGCGGCAACTGCCACCACACCGCGGTGGTGTGCAGTTCCTGGTCGGGCAGGTTGACCGGGCCGTAGCCGATGTTCTCGTGGGTGTAGTAGCGGATCTTCTTGTAGCCGGCCACGCGCCGCACCACGTGCACCTCGCCGTGGTGCGCGTCGCCGCGCCCGGCCGCGCCGCCGTCGAAGCGGTCCAGCACCTTGAGCTTGGTGAAGTCGATGCTGTCGGTGTAGTAGTCCACATGGGTGCGGGTGACGTAGGCCTTGCGGCCTTCCCAGTCCAGCTTTTCCACCTGGTAGGGCGTGCTCTGCACCATGTGGATGGCGCCTTCGTACAGGGTCAGCGCGGCGGCGGAATAGTCCACCTCGGCGATGATCTGCTGCTTGCCGTCGGTCTTGTCCACCACCACGAAGTTGCCGTCGGCCACCGAGCGCAGGCTCACCGCATTGGCCGGGTAGCTGTCGGCGATCCACTCCCAGCGGTCGCCTTCCTGGTGCACCACCTCGCTCTCGGCCAGCGCTTCCAGGAACACCGCCGGGTCCACCGGGCCGAACGCCTCGCCGGCGACGAAGGTCAGCTCGAACGCGGCGCAGCGGATGTGGTCGAACAGGATCAGCGGCTGGTCCGGGGCGATACGGGCGTGTTCCGGCGAGGCATCGGCGAAGAAGTCCGGGTGCCGCACCACGTACTGGTCCAGCGGCTGCGAACTGGCCACCAGCACGCCCAGCGCCGGCTGCTGGCGACGTCCGGCGCGGCCGAAGCGCTGCCAGGTGGCGGCGACGCTGCCGGGGTAGCCGTTAAGCACCACCACGTCCAGCGCGCCGATGTCCACGCCCAGTTCCAGCGCCGAGGTGGAGACGATGCCGTCGATGCTGCCGGCGCGCATCGCCCGCTCGGCCTCGCGGCGCTCGCTGGGCAGGTAGCCGCCGCGGTAGGCGCGGATGCGCGGCGGCTTGCGCGGGTCGTGGTCGAAGATGTCCTTCAGGTACTTGGTCAGTACCTCCACCATCAACCGGGTCTGCGCGAACACCAGGGTCTTGAGCCCGGACTTGATCGCGATGCGCGCGATGCGGTTGCTCTGCGAGCGCGCCGAGGCGCGCAGGCCCAGGTCGGCGTTGACCACCGGCGGGTTCCACAGCAGCACGTGCTTGTCGCCGCTGGGCGCGCCGGAATCGGTGATGGCGTGCACGCGCTGCTCGATCAGCGCCTCGGCATGCGCGCGCGGGTTGCCGATGGTGGCCGAGCACAGGATGAACTGCGGCGTGACGCCGTAGAACGCGCAGATGCGCTTGAGCCGGCGCAGCACGTTGGCGACGTGGCTGCCGAACACGCCGCGGTAGGTGTGGATCTCGTCGATCACCACGTAGCGCAGGTTCTCGAAGAACTGCGCCCACTTGGTGTGATGCGGCAGGATCGCCTGGTGCAGCATGTCCGGGTTGCTGACCACGATGTCGCCGTGCAGGCGGATCGCCTGGCGCGCATCGCCGGGGGTGTCGCCGTCGAAGGTGAAGGCCTTCACCCCGAGGTCGCCGGCACGGTTGAGGTCCAGCAGCTCGGCAACCTGGTCCTGCGCCAGCGCCTTGGTCGGGAACAGGTACAGCGCCTTGGCCTGCGCGGTCATCGCCGCGGCCACCACCGGCAGCGTGTAGCACAGCGACTTGCCCGAGGCGGTGGGGGTGACGATGGCCACGTGCTCGCCGCGCTGCGCCGCGTCCCAGGCCTCGGCCTGGTGGCTGTACAGCTGCGCGATGCCGCGTTCGCGCAATGCCGCGGCCAGCGCCGGCGGCACGTCGTCCGGGATCGGCGCGTAGCGGCCGGCCTGGCCGGGGATGGTGAAGCTGCCGGTGATGCGGTCGTGGTAGCGGCGCTCCAGCCGCGCGCTGAGCAGGGCGCCATCGCGCGAGGGCATCCCGTCGGTGGTGGACAGGGCGCGCTCGGCGTCCTCGGTGCGCGGGGCTAAGGCGTGGGCGGGCATCGGCACGGCTCTCAAAGCGGAACAGGGAAGCGAAATCGCGTCTCAGGGTATGAGACGGAAGCCGTCGAGGCGAGGCGGGCAGGCTGAGCGGATTCAGGCTGGGTGATTGCATGGGGAACGCATCGCTGTTCGCACTGCATGCGGCGGCCGGTTGGCGATGCGTGCCGGTCCTGCGCGTCTATACCGACAAAGCAGCCATCTGTGCCGATGCCACGTCCTCGGCAGCGCGTACTACGCAGATCAGGCTTGTGCCGATGGCCGTGTCCCGCGCGCGGCGCGAGGCTTTCGCTACCCGTCGTGCAATGACGGACCGTGTTCACACACTCAGGAGCGAATACCATGGTCACCGCCGAATTTCTGCAGGATAACGGCTTCAGCAACAAGGCGTCGGTCGACGCCAACGTCTACATCAAGGATGTCACCAAGGCCCTGCCGTCTTCCGGCAACCTGCATGCGCATCTGAAGGTCACATTTGCCGATGCGCAGCGGGTGGCGTTCGAGATCCACGGCACTATCCGCGTCGACGCAGACGCGCAGGCATTGGGCAAACGTAGTGGCGACGACAGCACCATCGGTCGCGCTCTGTGGGTGTACGCGGATAGCACGTTCCGCACGTCGGTCGAAGCCGCCTTTTGGCAGGAGCAGGGCGGCGTCACCCCGTCCCAGCTCAAGACCTATGCACGTAAGCTGAAGGAACAAGTGCGGCAATGGGAGCAGGCACTGGAGCGCGAAGGTGCCGATAGCCATCCTTCGCCGGCAGGAAACAAGCGCGCACTCGACGATCTGGACACGCGCTATCCGCTCGGTAACTAATCGCCAGCGCGGTCTTGGCAGGATGCTGCGCGTGGCGAAGCAGGGATCAGCCGCTACGCGCGTATCCTGTGCGTCCCCCAGCACCAAGGCACCGCTTCCCGGAGTGCCGAAGATCGCCTTGTCCGCATCGACTTCCTCGCCAGCCCCGCACTACCGCACCGCCGCCGCGCGCCGCGCCGATCTGCTCGTGCATGCCGCCGGCCTGCTGCTGGCCGTGGTCGGCGGCGCGCTGCTGGTCTGGCGCGCCCATGCCAACGACGCGCTGATCGTGGCCACCAGCATCTACGCGCTGGGGCTGCTGACCATGTTCGCCTGCTCGGCGGCGTACAACTTCGCCCCGCCGCAGCGCCAGCCGGTGCTGCGCAAGCTCGACCACGCCGGCATCTTCGTGATGATCGCCGGCTCCTACACGCCGTTCTTCGTGCTGGCGCTGTCCGGCGCCTGGGTCTGGTCGATGACACTGGCGGTGTGGGGCGTGGCGCTGTTCGGGGTGTTCGCCAAGCTGTTCCTGCCCGGCATCGCCAAGGGCTTCTGGGTGGCGATCTACCTGCTGCTGGGCTGGGCGGGCATGGCGGCGGTCAAGCCGATCGTGGCCGGGCTGGACACGCCGGTGCTGTGGCTGATCGCTGCCGGCGGGGCGATCTACACGGTGGGCGTGGCGTTCTACGTGCGCAAGTCGATGCTCTACAACCGTGCGATCTGGCATGCGCACGTGCTGGGCGGCGCACTGGCGCACTGGTGCGCGATCTGGCTGTGCCTGCGCCCGCTGTCGGCGACGTGAACGGTGGCGCCGATGCGCTAGAGATGGCCGTGCCGCGTCCGTAAGCTCGGGCGTCATGGACAGCATGCACACAGCGGATCCGAACGGCCGGCGCCTGCGCACGATGCTGGCAATCGCCTTGCTGGCGACGTGCGCGAATGTGCAGGCACAACAGGCCGCGCCCGCCGCACCGGCCGCTGCGCCGCCGCCGCCCTCGGTCGCACCGCCGTCCACATCCGACGCCGCTGCGCAGCCCGACATCCAGACCCTGGGCGAAGTGCGCGCGCTGCCGCCGGACGAGGGCGAGCCGCTGGACCTGTATCGCTTCAAGAATCCGGTGTCGCCGCCGCCCAACCGCTTCGACAAGGACTGGCGGCCGCCGCCCTCGGTGGAGCAGGTCAGCCAGAGCGGCGGCTACATCGCGCTCGGTGTCTACTACCTGGCCGGCAAGGCGGCCAAGGGCCTGCACGCGCTGACCGGCGGCCCCGAGCAGGTCCAGGCTGCCGTCGCGCGGCCACCTCCACAGCTGAGCGAGGCCGAACTGCAACGCGCCATGAAGGTGTGCGCGGAACAGGGCGGGGGCTGCGCAGCGGGGCCGTGAGCGCGCCGCCGCGCAAGCGTCGCCCACCTCGGCGACCTCAGCCGCAGGCCCAGTCCAATCGCAGGTCCTGGATGTCCAGTTGCGCGATGCCGCCGCCGAAGTTGTAGCCGCCGAAGGCCTCGTCGAACTCGATGTAGTACGGGCTGAAGTCCGGGATGCCCTGTATCGGGCGCATGGTGCCGCCGAGGTGGTTGATGGCGTGGCCGGCGGCCCAGTCGTGTTCGCGGTAGTGCTCGCGGCTGACCACGCCGTCCTGCCAGTAGTAGAACGGCTGATAGCCGCCGGGATCGGGCGCGTCGCCGAACGTCTCGCGCGGCGGTACGCCGGCATTGGGATCGTGCTCGCGCAGGCGCAGCCGCAGCGGACGATGCAGGGCGAAACGGTCCGGCGCCTGCGGCAGCGGCACGCTGCGCGCGTCCCACGCTTCGCAGACTGTCGCGCTTCCGACCTGCAACCATTCCGGCGGCGGCGTCTGCTGCAGCAACGGGCTGTCCACCAGCGGCGGCGGTCGGCATGGCGCGCCATCCACCTCTTCCTGCCGCAGCAGGATCAGCGCATAGGCGCAGTCCAGCAGGTCCTGCATGCGCCGCAGCCGCGGGTGGGCCTGCAGCGCGCGTTCGCGGAACGGTTGCAGCGCCGGGTCGGCCAGCGCCTGCGCAGGCGTGGCGATCGCGGCGTGCATCCCGTCCACTGTTCCGGCCGGGCCGCCGTCGTTATGGTCCGGCGCGGTGGCGAAGAACGACACCGCGACGATGTCCGGGCCGTGCACGCGGTAGTCCGGTGGCAGCCGCAGGGTGAAGCCGTGCTGCATCGGATAGCCGCTCCACGGATCCAGCGGCCATTGCGCCGCGGCGATGCCCGGCGGCAGGCCGAAACACCAGCCGTCGCTGTCGGGAGCGGGCGCGCCGTCCTGCCAATCTCCGGGTTCGATGTCGTAGGCGTGCATCGGAACGTTCTCCAAGGTGTGGTGAGACTGCAGGGTCCAACGTCGCGATGCCATCTGCGGGTGACGTGTCAGCCCATGCCTTTGCCTTGTGCTTGACGCACCTGCGCGTCGAGCTGTTGCTCGCCGCCCAACTCGGCCTGCACGCTGGCTTGGCGTTGCTGCGATTGCGCCAGGGCACCGAAGGACACCTCCACTGGTGTCTTGATCGCCTGGTCGGTCGGCATGTGCGCGCGCAGGCTGGCGGGGTTGCGTGGATCGCCTTCGACGACGAAGACGTACTGCCCTGGTTCGGCCTGACGACCGCGTTCGCTGAGCAGCACATGATCGACCCGGGTAAGGCCGCTGCGTGTGGCGAGCTCGGTCAGGCTCGCCTTCATGCATGCGCTCGCCGTGTCGGACGCGCGGCCCAGTTGCCGGTCAAGTGCGTCTACGCCGTTGGAGCAGTCCTGATACAGCGAACTGTGCATGGCACCAGGCGTTGCCGACGTCGGTGCCTGGCCTTGTCGGCGATCTGGCGATGGTTCTTGCGCTGCAGGTGCGGATTGGGCGGGTTGGCCTGGTGCCTGCTGGCGGGTCTGGTACTCGGCCCTGGTATACGGCGGCGGTTGCGGCGGCCAATTTTCCGGACGGTCGAATTCGGTGGTCGGCGCTAGATGCTGGCTCACCGCGAACGCATTCAACTGTCGCCGCGTCTCCGTATCGGCGCGTCCGGTCTCCTGTAGCCCATTGGCTTTCTGGAACGCACGGACGCCGGTTTCGATGTGCTCGTCGTAAAGGCGGTCGCCGCTCCAGTTCGGAGGCGCATTCTGGATGTAGCCCAGGCCCTGCAACTGCCGGCGCAGTTCATAGACGGGTTCACCCTTCTCGCCTCGGCGGAGCTCCCCGTCCTTCAATGGCCCGTATAGGTCCGTCATGGTCTGGCGCTTGAATTGCGGCTGTGCCTGCAAGGTATCGGCGCGCAGTTCGGCCAGCATGGCGGCATCGACGCGGCCGGTTGGCTCTGCCACGCCTTTGCTGCGTTCGTACTGCTTGACCGCATGTTCGGTCCCGGCGCCGAAATCACCATCGGGCGAGATGGCCTTGCCCTTGCCATCGGTCATCCCCAACGCCGCCAGATACTGCTGTGCTTCGAAGACGGTTTGATTCGCATCGCCCTTGCCGACAGATACCGGCGGATTGGATGCAGCCGGCGCTTGCGCGGGCGCCACGCCCTCGCGTTGGGCGCGCTCTACCAGCGCCGGTACCGAAGCTTCCCACGTGCGCGCATAGCCGGCGATGGTTTGCACGCTTGCCGCATCACGGGGATTGATGATCGCGCGTGCGCCGGCATAATCCTGCTTGTCGGCGTTGATATGGGCGGCCAGGGTCTGTCCCGGCACGAAGTCGCCATCGCGCATGCCGGCGACGAGAATCTTCGTCGCAATGGCGGCTTCCGCAGCCCGGCCTGGCGATTGCACGAGTTCTCGGCCTAGCCCGGCCTTCTCGCCAAGCTTTTCGTACAACTCGACATGGGTGAGATGTGCATAGCCGCGGCCGTAATAGGCTTCGCCACCGTGATAGGACAGCGTCACGGCCTGCTTTCGCCCCCAGTCCTCTTCAGGTGCCTGGAAGTCTCTGGATTCGTGCTGTGCGGTGGCCAGCACATATGCGATCTGCCGGGTGTCGGTGACACCGTGATCCAGGCAGCTGCGGACGATCAGGTCGACCGACTGTTCGCGTGTCAGCCCGAATCCTGCGTTCTGCTTGCCGTATCCGTCGCTCATGGGAAGTCCTTGTCTCTCTGGGGCGTGCGAGGGCTGCGCCGTACTGGCTGGCTACTCGCAGAAATCGAGGGTCTTGCTGGAATGCCGCGTCGGTGTCGTTCCACGCAGTGCAAGCGTCACCATGGTGCGTTTGCATTGTCCTTCTTCCGACCACAGGTGCAGGGTCGTGCCGCTGATGCCGGAGAGTGTGAGGCCGCGTGTCGCCTGCGCGAGCTTCTCGCTCTTCACAAAGCGCTTGGCCTTTGGATCGAATAGATAATAGGTATAGGCGGGCGCGCCGAGGCGGCCGGAAAAGTCGGTCCACAACAGCAGATCGTCGTAGCTGTCACCATTGATGTCCGAGACGATCGCGGTATAGCGCAGGCCCTCGCTCTCTTCGCCCTGTTGGGCGATGGGGCCGCGGTAGGCGGCGACATAGTCCTGTTGATCCGCTGTCTTGTTCAAAAAGACCAGCGACGGGACAGGGATGGACTGTTTACCTGTTTGACGCTGCACCACGACCGTCGCGGGCGCGCAGCGCAGGAGTAGCCCGCCGGTGTCGCGACAATGCGCGTCTGCGACCTGCAGGCTTAGATCTCCCAGGGAAAACGCGACCTGTCCCGCCGCATCCGGCAGCCCAGTCGCAGTAAACACCTTCGCCACCGAGCCTGCATCGGGCGACGGCGTGATCGGCCTGGCGGCACTGATCGACGCGACGAACTGCGGATCGTTCAGTTGGCGCAGTCGGCCGATCGTCGTGGCCAGTCTGCATTGCTTGGCATCCAGGCGCATCGTCGGGCTTGCCTGCTCTGGCAGCTTGCAACGGTCCTGGTAGATCTGCGCGATCCACTGGCGCTGCGCGGCTTGCAAGGTCGATCGCTCTTTCGCGGAGAGCAGGGCCGCCATGCGGGCGCGGTAGACCCTGTTCAACTCGCCGTCCTGGTAGGCGAACTCCTCGTCCACGCAGCGTTCCCGCGCCTCCTGCTGCATCGCCTTGGAGAGACACTGCGAATATGTCGGACGCAGCGCGTCCTTCTGCAACGCCAACAACTCCGCGCCCGACGGCAAGGACGGAGCCGCCGCGACTGCGCCACTTAGCACGATCGCGGACAGGGCCCCGAGGCACCGGGTGCCGAGCCAGCGCGCGTGCGCCCATTTGAACGATGAGACAAGGCCAGGGTGCGGCAGTTGTGGCGACGTGCTCCGCTTACGAATCCGATCCCGTTGTTCCATGCCTGCCATCTCCGGCCTCCATGCAACGCCTTTGAAAGACCTCAACCGTGCGCTGCTGCCGGGGACAATCGCCCGCTCGGCACCGCAACACGCTGCCGCGTATCGTCCGACAACTTGCCTGTCGCTGCCCTCAACGCCCGCCGCGCGTATAGCCTTCCAGTTCGTCGGCGCGGGAGCTGATCCGGCGCAGGGTGGCTTCGGCGCTTTGCAGGCCCGCCTCCTGGCCGCGTGCGCCGAACGCACGGTCGAGCTGTGCGGCCTGGTCGTTGGACTGCTGCCAGGTGGACTGCGCGTCCATCAGGCGGGACCGGTCGGTACCGCTGATGCGGTAGCGCAGCTTGTCGTAGGCGCGGTCCAGGCGCTCCTGCTGCACGCGCTGTTCGCGCTGGATGCAGCGGCGGTTCTCGTCCAGGCCCTGGGCCTGCTTGCGGCAGTCGTGGTAGGCGGCGGACAGGCCATCGCTCGGTGCAGCGGCTTCGGCGCCGGCCGGCGGCATCTGCTGCAGTTGCTGCTGCATCTGCTGGATCTGTTGGGCCTGCTGCTGCAGCAGGCGCTGTTGTTGCTGCAGTTGCGCATCGCGCGGGTCGGTCTGCTGCGCGGCGGCATTGCCGCACACGCCGGCGACCATCGCGGCGATCAGCCAGGCGCGCAGCCGGCGCTGGTGCTGGGTTCCCTGGTGCTGGTGCATCGTCCTTCTCCTTCGATCGGCAACCGATCCTGCCGCGCGCCGCATCGCCGGTGCGCGGTCGAGGTGGGGCCAAGCATACGGGAAGGCGGTGATGGCTTCATGGCACGGCGATGCGGGCGCTCAGCGGGGAGACACCGCGCTCGTCGAAGGCTTCGACGGCGAACACGTAGTCCTGGTCGCGGTTCAGCGCCCGGATCTCCAGGTCGGTGCCGCGGTCGGCGAACACCTGGTAGGTGAGGTTGAGGCGGTCGGCACGCAGGCCCCAGCGCACGTTGTAGCCGACGGCGCCGGGCACCGCCTGCCAGTGCACGCGGGCATTGCGGCGGTCGGCCTCGCGCTGCGCGACAACACCGGTCGGCGCCGGCGGCGGGGCGCCGTCGGCGTTGCCGAACACGCGCAGGTCGCTGATCGCCAGGTGCGCGGCGCCGACGTGGCCGTGCACGTAGCGGATGTAGCGGGTGCGCACTGGCGCGGGCAGTTGCAGGTAAGCGTTGGGCCGGTCGCGGCGGTCGGCGCCGTCGCCGACCTCGGCCAGCGGCAGCCAGTGGCGGCCGTCGCGCGAGTGCTGCAGCCGGAACGCGGTGTAGATGTCCGGCGCATCGCCGTAGCGGCCGGCACCGTAGTCGGCGAAGTTGACCTGCACCGCGCGCACGCTGCGTTCCCCGCCCAGGTCCACGGTGAGGGTCTCGCCGGGCGTGTTGCGTGCGGCCACCCAGTAGCTGCGCGGGTCCTCGTCGGTGGCGCGGTCGGCGGCGAAGCCGTCCAGGGTGGACGAGGCGGTGGCCGGCTTGCGGTAGGACAACAGCATCCAGCCGGTGAACAGCGCCTCCGGGTCGGCCACCGGGCCGTCCGGCATCCAGTGCGGGAAATCGCCGAAGCGGGTGGACACGCGCATCTGCCCGTCGGCGGCGAAGGCGGCGGGGAACAGCACGATGCGCCGTTCGAAGGTCCAGTTGGCACCGATCCAGGCGGTGCCGCTGTTCCACCAGTTGCCGTGCGCGTCCTGGAAGGTGGAGCCGTGGCCGGCGCCCTGCATGAAGCCGCCGGGCTTGTAGGCCACCGGGTTGTACGTCGCATAGACGAACGGGCCGAGCGGGTGCTCGCCGACGTACACGCCGTTGGCGTAGGCGTTGTACTCGCTGCCGGGCGCGCCGTACTGCAGGTAGTAGCGGCCGCCGGTCTTGGTCATCCACGCGCCTTCCAGGTAGCTGCCGATCGGGCTGCCGTCGGGGAAGCGGGCACCGCGGTGGTCGGGGCCGAAGCGCTCCCAGCCGTGCTGCGCCGGGTCCAGCGCGAGCAAGGGCGTCGGCACGCCGCGGAAGGCGAACCCCTGCGCGTTGCGATCCATGGCGATGCCATACAGCGGATAGCGGTCCGACGAGCCCCAGTACAGGTACCACTGGCCGTCGTCGTCGATGAACAGGTCCGGGTCCCAGGGGCCGGGCGGCACGTCGCTGAGCGGGCGGCCCTTCATCTCAGTGCCGATCGGCTGGGCGCGCGGCAGCTTGGGCAGCAGCCGGGTCAGGAAGTCGAGCTTGCCGCTGGCCGGGTCGCGGGTCTGCAGCAGCGGGCGCGGTTCGAAGGCCGACTGCATGATCACCAGGCGGTCGCCGTCGGCCACCACCGCCGGCGCGACGATGCTCTCGAACGGCCAGCGGCTGGGCGTGACGAACTGCCAGTCGAGCAGGTTGCTGGAGCGCCAGTAGCCGTCGGCCAGGGTCTGGAACAGGTAGTAGGCGTCGCCGAAGCGCACGAACACCGGGTCGGCGCCGGTGCGATAGGAAATGCCTTCGTTGAGTTGCTCGAAGTTGTAGCGGTAATCCAGGTCGATCGGATTGGCGTAGCTGCGCTGGCCTGGCGCCTGCGCCGCGGCCAGCCCGGCGGACGCCAGCAGCGCCAGCGTTGCGAATGCTCTGAACATGGCGATGGCCTTCCCCCCGTGGCGGCGCCGGCTACCGTAGCAAACGCAGCGGCAGGGCGCGATGCGGCAGGCCATGCCGCCGCGGTTACCATGGCGCCCGCCCGTTCCCCGCTGCCGTGCTGCGGCCGCGGCGCCTTCCCTCGCCGACCGTCGACTCCATGACCGCCAACGTCTCGCCGCGCCGCCTGCTGCCCCTGCTGTTCTCGTCCTTGCTGCTCGCGGCCGCTGCCGCCTTCGCCAACGACAGCAGCATCGGCGACGCCAATGGCTCCATCGAACTGATCCGCCAGCCGGACATCCGCATGAGCAAGGAAGACCTGTTCATCAGCGAGGAGCGGGTGCAGGTGGACTACGTGTTCACCAACACCAGCACGCGCGAGCTGCTGGTGCCGATCGCTTTCCCGATGCCGCCGATGTACTTCGGCATGGCCGACCACAGCGCGCTCACCGACTTCAGGCTGTGGGTAGACGGCAAGCCGGTGCGCACTGAGCGCAAGCTGGTGGCGAAGCTGGACGGCAGCGACATCTCGCGCGCCTGGGCGGCCAGCGGCTGGACGCCGGACGACCTGGCCGAGTACGTCGAGGGCGGCACCGTCCCGGCCGGCCGCACGCCGCTGCCCGCGCGCTGGTTCGACGCCGACGGGCAGCCGCGCTTCACGCTCAGCGAGTACTTCGTCTGGCAGCAGCGCTTTCCCGCCGGCGGCACGGTGGCGATCCGCCACAGCTACGTGCCCAGCGTCGCCACCGGCGTGCCGATGCCGGCCAGCGACCTGATCGGCGAGTACGCCAAATCCACCTGCCTGGACGCCGCCACCCAACAGCGCCTGCGTCGCCGCGCCGGCGGCAACGGCCTGCAGTGGAGCAACCTGCGCTACGTGCTGCGCACCGGCGCCAACTGGAAGGGCCCGATCCAGGATTTCCACCTGACCCTGAAGAAGCGCGCCCCCGGCGACCTGCTCAGCCTGTGCTTCGACGGCGAACTGCAGCGCACCGATGCGCTCACTTTCGAGTTTCGCCAGCGCGACTTCGTGCCCGAGCGCGACCTGGACATCCTGTTCCTGCGCTGACGCGTAATCGGCGCCCGCAGCGGCTGGTCGCGCCGAAGCCGACATCCGGCTGAACGCCGATGCGGCGCGGTCGGCAGTTTCGACCCGACGCGGTGGCGCGCGCGGCGGCGGATCGGGCAGCATGCGGCGGCGCGTTTCCTCCCCCCAGGACCCACCCGCATGCGCGATGCCGCCGTTGCCGCTTCCGATCCCGTCGCCCTGGTCGCGGCGCGCCTGGAACGCCTGCCGCCCACCCGCACCCTGTGGCGCCTGGTCGCGCTGCTGGCGCTGGGCGGCTTCTTCGAACTGTACGACCTGTTCCAGACCGCCTACCTCAGCCCCGGCCTGTTGCGCGACGGCATCTTCGCCGAGGGCGCGGCCGGCGTGTTCGGCATCGCCGACCAGGCCGCGTTCGCCTCGGCGACGTTCCTGGGCCTGTTCCTCGGCGCGAGCCTGCTCAGCCCGCTGGTCGATCGTGTCGGACGCCGCGCGGTGTTCTCCTTCGCGCTGCTCTGGTACTGCGTGGCCACGGTGGCGATGGGCCTGCAGCACAGCGCGCTGGGGGTGATCCTGTGGCGCGGCGTGGTCGGCATCGGCCTGGGCGTGGAACTGGTCACCATCGATACCTATCTGTCGGAGATAGTGCCGCGGCAGATGCGCGGCGCCGCGTTCGCGCTGGCGTTCTGCCTGCAGTTCCTGGCGGTGCCGGCGGTGGCGTTGAGCGCCTGGGCACTGGTGCCGCACGCGCCGCTGGGCCTGAGCGGCTGGCGCTGGGTGGCGCTGCTCAGCGGTGGCTTCGCGCTGGCGGTGTGGTGGCTGCGCAGCCGTTTGCCGGAGTCGCCACGCTGGCTGGCCACGCAGGGCCGCCACGCCGAGGCCGACGCGGTGCTGCAGCGGCTGGAAGCGCGCTGTACCGCCGACCTGGGGCGGCCCTTGCCCGCACCCGAGCCGGCCTCGGCGCCGGCCGCGCCCACGCCGCAACTGTCCGCGCTGTGGCAGCCCCCGTACCGGCGCCGCATGGCGATGCTGGTGAGCTTCCACATCTTCCAGGCGATCGGCTTCTTCGGTTTCGGCAACTGGTTGCCGGCGCTGCTGGCGCGGCAGGGCGCCGACAGCGTGCACGGCCTGGGCTACGCCTTCGCCATCTCGTTGGCGTATCCACTGGCGCCGCTGCTGCTGATCGGCGTGGCGCAGCGCTGGGAGAACAAGTGGCAGGTGGTGGTGTCGGCGCTGGGCGCGATGCTGTTCGGCCTGCTGTTCGCCTGGCAGAGCCAGCCGCTGCTGCTGATCGCCTGCGGCGCGGCGGTCACCTTCTGCAATGCCTGGATGAGCTTCGCCTACCATGGCTACCAGGCCGAACTGTTTCCCACTGCGCTGCGCGCCCGCGCGGTCGGCTTCTGCTACTCCTTCAGCCGCCTGTCCACGGCCTCCAGCAGCCTGCTGATCGGCATGCTGCTGGAGCGCACCGGCCACCGCGGCGTGCTCGCCTGCATCGCCGCCAGCCTGCTGATGGCCGCCGCGGTGGTGGGCCGGTTCGGACCGCGCACCCACCAGCGCGCGCTGGAGCGGATCTAGGCGTGTGGGATATGTTGAGACGCGCGCGAAGTGGCCTGGCGCACATCGAGGCGTGTATCGCGTCCAGACTGGCCCTTTACCTACCGCGGAGGACGCCATGCAACCGTTCAACGGCGCCAAGCTGGCGCTGCTGTGCGACGACGCGCTGCTGGTGTACCAGCGCGATGTGAAGCCGGAGATTCCCTGGCCGGGACTCTGGGACCTGCCTGGCGGCGGCCGCGAGGACGACGAGAGCCCCGAGCGCTGCGCTCTGCGCGAACTGCAGGAGGAGTTCGGCCTAGTGCTGGAGGAAGACAGGCTGACCTGGGGCCGCTGCTATCCGTCCCTGCAGCCCGGGTGCCTGCCGAGCTGGTTGTTCGTTGGCCGCCTGAGTTGTGCCGAGATCGCCAGCATCCGCTTCGGCGATGAAGGCCGGGGGTGGCTGCTGATGCCCGTGGCCGAATTTCTCGCCCATCCCCAGGCCGTGCCCCATCTGCAGGAGCGCCTGCGCGACTACCTGGCTCAGTGCGTGCAGGGGTAGCTGGTCTGGCCGGCCAGTCGTTGCCTGCGATACGAGAAGCGGGTTTACAGCGTGCGTCGCGGGGCATGCAACCGCCGCTATGACGGCTGCCTCTGCAGCGCCGATCCTGTCCTGCCACCTTGGGCCATGGCCAGTTCGGTGGACCGGCGCGATGTCGCCGGGGCCAGGGCGCCACGCTTGGCCTGGCGGTGGACCGGCCGTCCTGTCTGGACCGCGCCCGGCGCCGCGTGGGCCAGACGCAGGCGCGGTGTGCGGCAGGGGCCTGCCTCAATCCCGATCACGCGTTCCGGCCGCGCGATTCCTTAACGTCCCGCACCGGTCATCGTCCCTCGACACCATGCCGGGGCGGCCCGGTGCATGCTGTCGCCTCCCTCGCCACGAGCTTCAGCCATGACCTCGCTATTGCCCGTCCCCGTGATGGATGCCGCCGATCACCGCGACCTGGCCCAGGCGCGCGCCCTGCTGGAACACCCAGGCCTGGCGGCGAAGATCGCCAATGCGGTGGGCGCGCCGATCGAGGCGCTGATCAACAAGCGCCTGCCGAAACTGCTGTCCTCGCGCATCGATGCGGTCAGCCAGCGCGCGCTGCGGGTGGCGTTGCGCTCGGCGCTGCTGACCCTGCGTGAGCAGGCGCCGGAACGCGCACGGCCGCGCCTGCATGGCGCCGCGGTGGCGGCGACCGGTGCGGCCGGCGGCTTCTTCGGCCTGCCCGGGCTGGTGGTGGAACTGCCGCTGACCACGACCCTGATGCTGCGTTCGATCGCCGACATCGCCCGCGCCGAGGGCGAGCGCCTGGACGACCCGGCGACCGCCCTCGCGTGTCTGGAGGTGCTGGCGCACGGCGGCCGCAGCCACCGCGACGACGGCAGCGAATCGGGCTACTTCGCGGTGCGCGCGGCGATGGCGCAGCAACTCAGCGCCGCGGCGCAGTACATCGCCGCGCATGGCCTGGGCAGCAAGGGTGCGCCGGTGCTGGTGTCGCTGCTGTCGCGCATCGCCGCCAAGTTCTCGGTCACGGTCAGCGAGAAGCTGGCGGCGCAGGCGGTGCCGCTGGTCGGCGCGGCCAGCGGCGCGCTGCTCAACACGGTGTTCATCTCGCACTTCCAGGCGATGGCGCGCGGCCACTTCATCGTGCGCCGGCTGGAGCGCCGCTACGGCGAGGCGGCGGTACGCCAGGCCTACGAGGCGTTGCCGGCCGGGCGATGAGCCATGGCGGTCGCCGCGTTGCGCTGGCTGTGGGCAGCGCGCGCTGGCACAGTGGTGGCCGCCGCCACGCTTCTCCCGATCTTTCCTTGCCGCAGGTGCACGCCATGAAAACCCGCCACCGTTCCGACAGCGACGACGACCAGCCACGGCTGGCGGTGCTGATCGACGCCGACAACGCGCAGCCCTCTGTGATCGAAGGCCTGCTCGCCGAGGTCGCCAAGTACGGCCTGGCCAGCGTCAAGCGCATCTATGGCGATTTCACCAGCACGCGCATGACCCAGTGGAAGCAGGCGCTGCTGAAGCACTCGATCAGCCCGGTGCAGCAGTTCGCCTACACCAGCGGCAAGAACGCCACCGACAGCTCGCTGATCATCGACGCGATGGACCTGCTCTACACCGGCCGCTTCGACGGCTTCTGCCTGGTCTCCAGCGACAGCGACTTCACCCGCCTGGCGCAACGCCTGCGCGAGGAAGGACCGACCGTGTACGGCTTCGGCGAGCGCAAGACCCCGGATGCGTTCGTGCAGGCCTGCGACAAGTTCATCTACACCGAAGTGCTGCGCAGCGAGGCCAGCGCCGCCGAACCGGCCAAGCCTGCCGCTGCGGCCGCCAAGCCGGCGGCCAAGGGCCGCAAGAAGCCGGCCGCGACGCCGGCCAAGCCCGAGCCCGTGCCCGTCGCCACCGAGACCAAGCAGGCGCCGCTGACCCTGCTGCGCCAGGCCATCGAGGAAGCCTCCGACGACCAGGGCTGGGCCGGGCTCGGCAGCGTCGGCAGCTATCTGAACAAGGTGCGGCCGGATTTCGATCCGCGCCTGTACGGGCACAAGAAGCTCAGCGACCTGCTGCGCCGGCTGTCGTCGCACTTCGAACTGGAGGAGCGCGGCAACGAGGGCGGCGGCAAGCGCATCTTCGTGCGCTCGCGCGGATGAGCCGTCCGCCGCTGCCATTCGCACTGGTGCGTGCCGTCGTGGCGCGCAATGGCACATACAGGTGCACGACACGATGAGCGATCGACCCTACGCCCCGTCCTGCGACCGCAACCGCGATCCGATCCTGCAGGTGCTGCAGCGGCAGTTCGCCGATCGTCGCCAGGTGCTGGAGATCGGTAGCGGCACCGGCCAGCACGCGGTGCATTTCGCCGCGGCGCTGCCGCAGCTGACCTGGCAATGCAGCGAGCGCGCCGAGCACCTGCCCGGCATCGCGCAGTGGCTGGAGGTGGCGGCGCTGTCGAACACGCCGCCGGCGCTGGCCCTGGACGTGCGCGAGGGGCCGTGGCCGCGCACCGGCTACGATGCGGTGTTCACCTCCAATACCTTGCACATCATGGGCTGGGACGCGGTGCAGGCGTTCTTCGCCGGCGTCGGCCAACTGCTGGCAAACAGCACCGACGGCATGCTGGTGGTCTACGGCCCCTTCAACTACGGCGGTGCCTTCACCAGCGACAGCAATCGCGACTTCGATGCGTGGCTGAAGGCGCGCGACCCGGCCAGCGGCATCCGCGATGCCGAGGCGGTGGACGCGCTGGCGCAGGCGCAGGGACTGGCGCTGCAGGAAGACGTGGCGATGCCGGCCAACAACCGCTGCCTGGTCTGGCGGCGCGGCTGAGGCAGCAGTGCCACCCGGCGATGCCTTGGCGCCGTGCGGGAGCGCGATCGCGCAGGCGGATACGCCGTGGGCGCCCAATCTGACTGCGTCAGCCATGTCGTGACTGTGCATGCGTCAGCGACGCGGAGTGCGTGGTCGTACCGAATACGCCGACGTGCTTGATGCAGCACTGTCTTGGCCGGTTGCATGCCTGCGCTGCATGGTGGGCGACGCAGTAGGCGTTGTGTCCAGGTGACGAAGCCGCACTCTCTCCCTCATCACGGGTTCACCGCCGTGCCACGGCGGATTCACCACGCGCTTGCGACTGTGCGCCGACACCCGCCGCCGCCGAACGGGCCTGCAGCCGGTGCTTCCTTCCTTCGCCACGGAGCATACCCATGGACAACAACGACAAAGCCCGCGATCTCAATCGCGATCCGATTTCCGGCACCCCGGGTTCGCATCCGGTCGGGGTCGGCATCGGCGGCACCGCCGGCGGCGTGGCCGCGGGCGCGCTGGCCGGCACCGTGTTCGGGCCGCTCGGCACCTTGATCGGCGCGGCGGTGGGCGTGGTCGCCGGCGCAGCCGCGGGCAAGGGCGTGGCCGAGCGCATCGATCCCACCGGCGAGGACGCCTATTGGCGCGAGGAATACCGCAACCGCGACTACGCCAAGGCCGATTACGACTACGACCGCGACTACGCCGCGGCCTATGGGCTCGGCCTGCAGGCGCGCGAGCAGTATCCCTCGCGCACCTGGGACGAACACGAGCGCGAACTGTCTCACGACTGGGGCACGCGCCGCGGCGACTCGCGCCTGGAGTGGGACGAGGCGCGGCTGGCCGCGCGCGATTCCTGGGAGCGTGCCGACGCCACTTACCGCACCTACGAGGACAGCGACCGCTACTACGCCGATCGCTTCGACACCGTGGACTACCGCGAGACCGACAGCAGCTACGACGACTACCGCCCGGCCTACCGCTACGGCGTGCAGGCGCGCAGCCGCTACCGCGACCGGGTCTGGGACGACCGCCTGGACACGGACCTGGAAAGCGGCTGGGAGCGCGCCAAGGATCGCTCGCGGCTGAGCTGGGCACAGGCCAAGGCGGCCGTACGCGAGGCCTTCGATTCGGATCGCTACGATCGCCCGGGCCGCGGCAACCCGCCTGATCCGCGGGTCTGATTCGACGTTCGTTGCGTTGAATGGCACTCGGTCGAGTTGCCACCTGGCACTCGATCGAATCGCATCCTGATACGACACAGCGGCCGCTCGCCCAGGGCCGCTGTGTCGTATGCGAAGTGTACGCAAGCGACCGTGTGGGAGGGACTTCAATCCCGACGCGCAGACCCTTCCGTCATCGGCAGCATCGCGATCGACCGGGATCCATCTGCATGGTAGTAGTGCGCTGCAAACCGTTGGGCATAGGCTGCATCGCCACCTGGTGACATGGCAGGTCGCGGCTGAAGCCGCTCCTGCAGCCTGGTTCCTACGGTCCGTCCGATGTCGGTGAGCTATCCGGAGGTTGTTGAGCCGTCGATTGCGACGAATCGTCCTCCTCCGCCTCCGCCTCCGCATCTTCCTTCAAGGCGGCATCCCACCAGGCCGGCGCCGCCAGCCGTTCTTCTCCATAGCCGTTCATGCAACCTGTTCGTTGTTGCTCCAGGCGCTTGTAGTCCAGGGTGAGACGCTGCACGTCCTGTTGCTCTGGCCACTCTGTGTAGGCGAAGTAGCCCTCGTACTGGTTCCCATTGATGCAGGCGATATACGAATCCGCCCGCAGCCCGGCTGCCTGAAAGACCAACACCCGCGCTTCGCCGTTGCGATCCAGGCGGCCATGGAAGACCGTCCATTTGCCCGACGCGCAACTCGCGCCGGAGATCCCCATGTAGCTCAGACACGGAATCGACCACACGTCCTGCTGGACGCGGATCCTAGCGCCCGAGAGTGGCCGATCGGGTCCCGCCACGACACGGATCGTGATGAACCGCGGCATGATCCAGGGGCCGGCGTGCTCCGCCAGCAGGTAGAACAGCAGGATGGCGCCCACCAGCGCCACGCATGCGAGTTTGAGCAAACGCTTCACGCGATGTTCCTTCGAGGGTGATGCGGCCGTGGATCGCTGGCGATCCACGCAACGTGCGGATGATGCCCAAGGCTGGGCGCCCTGGGCGATGCTGCTGTCCTGCGTGCGGCTGGAGTCGGGTCGCGGCTGCAGCCGCTTCTGCGGCAGATGCATGGACGCCAGGGAACGCGGGAAGGCTGCAGGCGCAGCGCCAGCCGCGCCGCGTTCGGTCAGACGCCCCCGATGCCGCCACTGCGCCGCCGCTGCACGGCGGCAGGCGTTCGTCTCCCGCTCAGGCCGCCTGCACGATATGCAGCGCCTTCGGATTGCGCCAGGTCGCCAGCAGCCGCGCTTCCTGTTGCTTGGCCTCGTGCAGGTGCGCTTCCTTGACGTGGCCGTAGCCGCGGATGTGCTCCGGAATGCTGGCGATCTGCACCGCCAGCGCCAGGTTGTCCGCCTGCAGCCGCTGCAGCAGTTCGTCCACGGTGGCGAGGTAGTCGGCGATCAACTGCCGTTCGCCGCGCCGCTCGGCGCTGTAGCCGAACACGTCGAGGGCGCCACCGCGCAGGCGGCGCAGCTTGGCCAGCCACTTGAACGCGGTGAACATCCACGGGCCGTATTCGCGCTTGCGCAGCCGGCCTTGCGCGTCCTTCTTCGCCAGCAGCGGCGGCGCCAGGTGGAAGCGCACGCGGTAGTCGCCCTCGAACTGCGCCTGCAACTGCTGCGCGAACGCGCCGCTGGTGTACAGCCGCGCCACCTCGTACTCGTCCTTGTAGGCCATCAGCTTGAACGCGTAGCGCGCCACCGCTTCGGTCAGCGCGGTCGAGGTCGGCGCCACGCGCTGCTCGGCAGCGCGCACGCGCTCCACCAGCGCGGTGTAGCGCGCGGCGTAGGTGGCGTCCTGGTAGTCGACCAGGAAGGCGTGGCGGCGCGCGACCAGCTCGGGCAGCGAGCGCGACAGGCGGCTGTCGTCCAGCGGCGCGTGGCCGGCCTCGCCGCTGTCGGCGGCGGCCGGCAGCTCGCGCGCCGGACGCGGATTGGCGGGATTGCGCGGCGCGGCGCTGGCGCCGGCCTCGTGGCCTTCCCACTCGCCGGGTGGCAGCTGCTGCAGCCCCGGCGCCTGGCGTTCGCGTTCGTCCGCGGCCGGATCGGCGAGACCCGCCGCGCGTCGCACCGCCGGCAGGTCCAGCGCCGCCAGGCGGCCCCAGGCGAAGGCCTGCTGGTTCATCGCCACCGCCGCGCCGTTGAGTTCGATCGCGCGCATCAGCGCCGCGTGCGACAAGGGCACCAGGCCCTGCTGCCAGGCGTAGCCGAGCATGAACAGGTTGCTGGCGATGGCGTCGCCGAGCAGCGCGGTGGCCAGCTGTGTGGCGTCGAGCAACAGCGGATCGCGCCCGCCCAGCGCCAGGCGCACGCCGGCAATGATCTCGGCGGCCGGGAACTGCATGTCCGGGTGCGTGGTGAAGGTGCCCGGCATCGCCTCGTAGCTGTTCAGCACCACCTGCGAGCGATCGCCGCGCACCTTGGACAGCGCCCAGTAGTCGTTGACCACTACCATGTCGCACCCCAGCACCAGGTCGGCCTCGCCGGCGGCGATGCGCACCGCGTGCAGGTCCTCCGGTTGCCGCGCGATGCGGATATGCGTGGTGACCGCGCCGCCCTTCTGCGCCAGGCCGGTCTGGTCGAGCACGCTGGCGCCCTTGCCCTCCAGGTGCCCGGCCATGCCCAGCAGCGCGCCGATGGTGACCACGCCGGTGCCGCCGACGCCGGTGATGAGGATGTTCCAGGGCTGGCTCAGGTCGCTGCGAAAGCTTGGTGTCGGCAATTGCTCCAGCAGCGCCGCAGCGTCGGCCTTGCGGCCCTTGCGCGGCTGCCCACCGTGCACGGTGACGAAGCTGGGGCAGAACCCGGACACGCAGGAGTAGTCCTTGTTGCAGCTGGACTGATCGATCTGGCGCTTGCGCCCGTACTCGGTCTCCTTCGGCAGCACCGACACGCAGAAGCTCTTCTCGCCGCAATCGCCACAGCCTTCGCAGACCAGCGAGTTGACCAGCACGCGCTTGGGCGGATCGGGCAGCTTGCCGCGCTTGCGCCGGCGCCGCTTCTCGGTGGCGCAGGTCTGGTCGTAGATCAGCACGCTGGTGCCCTTGACCTCGCGCAGCCGCCGCTGCACCGCGTCCAGCTCGCTGCGGTCGTGGAAGTCCACCTCGCTGGGGAACAGCTCGCGGCGCCGCGTCCACTTGCCGATGTCGTCGCTGACCAGGGCGATGGTGTGCACGCCTTCGGCACGCATCTGCCGGGCGATGTCGGGCACGCTGAGGGTGCCGTCCACCGGCTGTCCGCCGGTCATCGCCACCGCGTCGTTGTAGAGGATCTTGTAGGTGATGTTGACGCCGGCGGCGATCGACTGGCGGATCGCCAGCGAGCCGCTGTGGAAATAGGTGCCGTCGCCCAGGTTCTGGAACACGTGCGGGGTGTCGGTGAACGGCGCCTGCCCGGCCCAGGTGACGCCTTCGCCGCCCATGTGGGTGAAGGTGTCGGTGGCGCGGTCCATCCACGTCACCATGTAATGGCAGCCGATGCCGCCGAGCGCGCGCGAGCCTTCCGGCACCACCGTGGAGGTGTTGTGCGGGCAGCCCGAGCAATAGTGCGGCACGCGCGGGAAGTTGGCGCGCGGCAGCGCCATCTCGGCTTCCTTGGCTTCCATCCAGCGCAGCCGCTGTTCGATCGAGTCGGTGTTCACCGCGGCCGACTGCGGCAGGCGCAGGATGCGCCGGCCGATCACCCCGGCGATGGTGGCCGGGGTCAGTTCGCCGGTGGACGGCAGGATCCATTCGCCGGCCTCGTCGTACTTGCCGACGATGCTCGGGCGCGGGCCGGCGCTGGCCGGCCAGTTGTAGAACTGCTCCTTCATCTGCCGCTCGATGAAGGCTTTCTTCTCCTCTACCACGACGATGTCCTGCAGCCCGCGCGCGAACGCGGCGATGCCCAGCGGCTCCAGCGGCCAGGTCATGCCGACCTTGTACACGCGGATGCCGATGCGCGCGCAGGCGTCCGCGTCCAGGCCCAGGTATTCCAGCGCCTGCAGCACGTCCAGGTAGCTCTTGCCGGTGGTGACGATGCCCAGCCGCGCCTGCGGCGCATCCATCACCGTGCGGTCGATGCCGTTGGCGCGGGCGAAGGCCTGCGCCGCGCGCACCGCGTAGCGATGCAGGCGCATTTCCTGGTCCAGCGGCGGATCCGGCCAGCGGATGTTGAGGCCGCCCGGCGGCAGCTCGAAATCCTCCGGCAGCACGATCTGCCGCGCGAACGGATCCACCTGCACCGAGGCCGAGGATTCCACGGTCTCGGCGATGGTCTTGAAGCCGATCCAGCGCCCCGTGTAGCGGCTCATCGCCCAGCCGAGCAGGCCCATGTCGAGGATGTCCTGCACCCCGGCCGGATTGAGCACCGGCATCATCGCGCTGACGAACTCGTCTTCCGAGCCGTGCGGCAGGGTCGAGCTGCGGCACGCGTGGTCGTCGGCGGCCAGCGCCAGCACGCCGCCATGGCGCGAGGTGCCGGCGGCGTTGCCGTGCTTGAACACGTCGCCGCAGCGGTCCACGCCCGGGCCCTTGCCGTACCACATGGCATACACGCCATCCACGCGCGCGCCGGGGAACAGGTTGGTCTGCTGCGTGCCCCAGACCATGGTCGCGCCCAGGTCCTCGTTGAGTCCGGGCTTGAACACCACGTTGGCCGCGTCCAGATGCTTGCGCGCGCGCCACAGTTCCAGGTCGAAACCGCCCAGCGGGCTGCCGCGGTAACCGCTGACGAAGCCGCCGGTGTTCAGCCCGGCGGCGCGGTCGCGCAGTTGCTGCATCAATGGCAGCCGCACCAGCGCCTGCACCCCGGACAGATAGATGCGGCCATCGGTGCGGGTGTACTTGTCTTCCAGCGTATAGCGGGTGTCCATGCCGTCGGCGGCCGCTGCGGCGAGGGAGGACGACGGACGCGGATCGGCGATGCGGTTCATGGCTTGCCCGGAAATGGAAGGCTGGCGGGCGCGCAGCGCCTGCCGCGCGCGATCGCCCCGATTGTATCAGCGGCGATTTTTGCACCCGTTCTCGTCCACGCCGGCCGTGGCGGGGTAGGATGGGACCCGGGTGAGGGGATCACTCCAGGGGATTGCAGCAGTGAAGGCATACACATACGCAGTGGCCGCGATGCTGGCCTGCATCGGCCTGGCCACCGCGGCCAGCGTGCGGGCGCAGGCATTGCCGGCACCGAAAGAGTTCTACTTCGACGAAGACCGCGGCACCACCCGTCCGGTCACCGCCATCGCCGGCAGCGGCGAGGCCCTGGTGGATCGTCTGGCCAGTGCCGTGCAGCGCGATCCCAACGCCAACGAGGCGCGCGCGCAGCTGGCCGGCATCGCCATGGCCGGCGGCCGCCAGGAACTGGGCGAACAGCTGTATCAGGCCGCGTTGCATGCGCTGCCCGCCGGCGTGCAGCGGCGCCAGGTGCAGTGGAACTATGGCTGGGACCTGCTGCGCGCAGGTGATCCGGCGCGCGCGCTGGCGCAGTGGAGCGCACTGGTCAACGGCCGCCCGGCGGCGCCGGACTGGCTGCCGCCGACCCTGGCGCTGACGTTGTGGCGCCTGCAGCGCAAGGACGAGGCGGTGAAGTGGTACGCCGCGGCGGCGCGCACCTGGCCGGACAAGTGGGGCGCCAATGCCGATTTCGCGGCGTTGCTGCCGGCCTGGCGCGACGACGAGCGCGCGACCCTGGCGGAGGTGCAGGCCGCCTGGAAGGCCGCGCCGCCGGCCTGGCCCTGAGGCACGCGGGTCCAGGAGCACGACGCGGCCTGCGCGGGTGGCCGGCGCAATCTAGGGTCCGGGTGTGGCCGGTCGCGCAGCGCACTGTGTCGCCGCGCCTGCGCGGAGCGCCGGCCCGTGCTGGGCGCAGGCCTGGTGCGGCTTCGGTCGCGCGATGCCTCGACGGCCTGCGTGCACATGCCATGCGATGATGCCGCGTACCCGCTGATTTCGTGCTGTGCCGATGGCTTTCGATGCGTTCGCCCTGATGTTGGTCATGCTGGCGCTCGGCAAGCTGTTCGCGCGTCAGCGCGTCCTGCCGGCCAACACCACCGAGGTGCTCAACGGGGTGGTGCTGTACCTGTGCCTGCCGGCCTCGGTGCTGATCTACGTGCCGCGCCTGCAGTTCAATCTGGAACTGCTCGGATTGATGCTGACGCCGTGGCTGCTGACCGGCGTGAGCGCGCTGGCGATGCTGGGCTTGCGCCGGCCGTTGCGGCTGCGCCGGGATCAGCAGGCGGTGCTGCTGCTGTGCGTGGCGCTGGGCAATTCCAGCTTCATCGGCTACCCGATGGTGCGCGCGCTGCTCGGCGAGGCGGCCTTGCCGTATGCGGTGGTCTACGACCAGTTCGGCACCTTCGTGCTGCTGTCCAGCTTCGGCCTGTACGTGCTGGCGCGCTACAGCGGCGAGGCGCCGCCATCGCCGCGGCAGACGCTGTTGCGCATGGCGCGGTTCCCGCCGCTGTGGGCGTTGCTGTTCGCGATGACCCTGATGCCGGCGCAGCCGCCGGCGTGGATCGCCTCCGGCCTGCAGCACCTGGCCGACGCGATGTTGCCGCTGGTGATGCTGGCGGTGGGATTCTCGATCCAGTTGCGCTTGCCGCGCGAAGAATTGGCGCCGTTGGCCGCCGGCCTGGTGTTGAAGCTGCTGGCGCTGCCGGCCCTGGCCTGGCCGCTGTCGTGGGTGCTGGGCCTGCGCGGGCAAGCGCTGCAGGCCAACGTACTGGAATCGGCGATGCCGACCATGATCACCGCCGCGCTGCTGGCGATCTCGCATCGCCTGGCCCCGCGCCTGGCCGCGGCCCTGGTCGGCTACGGGATTCTGCTGTCGCTGGTCACGTTGCCGGCGTGGGCGTGGTTGTTGGGGGCGTTGCGTTGAGCCTGCGCCGTGGGCGGTGCCTGGATTGGCGAGTGTGGGATGGTGCGCGCGTCGTACCCTCATCCGCCCCTGCGGGGCACCTTCCGCCAAAAAGGGGGCCGTGGTCCCGGGGGGAGAAGGAGAAGCGTAAGCCCCTCTCCCCCCGGGAGAGGGGTTGGGGTGAGGGTCGGGCGCAGCCTCGCACAGCGGCATCCCCTGATCTCACCAACCGCCCGCCGCTAATCCGCCGGCACCGTCCGCCCGCTGGCCCAACTGCGCAGCGCCTGCACCTGTTCGGCCATCAGCACCGACAGCGGTCGGGTAGTGCGGATCTCCTGCATCAGCAGATCGGTGTCCAGGGGTCGCTGTTCGGCGTGCGCGGCATACAACCCGGAGACGATCGCCTGCTCGATCTCGGCACCGGAGAACCCGTCGGCGGCGGCAGCCAAGGCCGGCAGCGCGAACGCGTCCGCATGCAGCTGCCGCCGCGTCAGGTGCAGGCGCAACAGCTCCACGCGCGTCTGCGGGTCGGGCAGGTCGACGAAGAAGATCTCGTCGAAGCGGCCCTTGCGCAGCAGTTCCGCCGGCAGCTCGTGCACCTGGTTGGCGGTGGCGACGATGAACACCGCGGCGCTGCCGTCGGCGCTGCCGCGTTCGGCCATCCAGGTCAGCAGCGTGCCGAGCACGCGCCGCGATACGCCGCCGTCCTCGCCGCCGCTGGCCAGGCCTTTCTCGATCTCGTCCATCCACAGCACGCACGGCGCCAGTTGCTCGACCGCGGCCAGCGCGTCGCGCAGGTTCTTCTCGGTCTCGCCGTGGTACTTGGCGTACAGCGCGCCCATGTCCAGGCGCAGCAGCGGCACGCCGAACCCCGCCGCGGTGGCCTTGGCCAGCATCGACTTGCCGCAGCCCTGCACGCCGAGCAGCAGCACGCCCTTGGGCGGGTCCAGCCCCGGTGGCGCGGTGCCGGCGAACACCGCGCGGCGCTGTGCGATCCACTGCTTGAGCCGGCGCGCACCGGCCACGTCCTCGAAGCGCGTGGCATCGTTGTCGTACTGCAGGTGGCCGCTGCGGTTGAGCAGTTCGAACTTGAGCTTGGCCAGTTGCGGCAGATCGGATGCGGTGAGCGCGCCGTCGGCGTAGATCAGTTGCCGGGCGATGCGCCGCGCGTCGATCAGGCTGAGCCCGCGCAGGTTGCGCAGGATCTGCTTGACCGCCTCGCCGTCGACCTCGACCCGGCGTCCGCCGAACTCGCGCGCGTAGCCCAGCGCTTCCTCCTGCACCATCTTCAGCAGGGCGTTGGCGTCGGGCAGGCGCGGATTGAAGCGGGTCGCCAGCGCTTCCAGCTCGGCCGGCAGCTCGATCCGCGTGCCGATCAGCACCAGCACGTGCGGCTGGCAGTGGCGGCGCTCGACGATGTCGCGCAGCAGGCGCTGGTGGCTGGCGTAGCCCAGGTACGGGGTGACGTCGAGCAGCAGGTAGATGCCGCGCTGATCGGCCTGCTTGATCGCCTGCAGCACCGCGCTGGCGTCCGGCGGCCCGCTCGGCGGGTCCTCGCGGTCCAGGTCGATGCGGCGCAGGCCCTCGGTGATCGACCAGCGGTGCAGGGCGCGCCAGACCTGCATCAATGCCTGCCGGAACAGGTCGACGATGCGCGCCTCCTCCTGCGTCTCGATCACGATCAGGGGCGTGTTGGCGCGGATCAGCGCGACCAGGTCCTGCAGCTCGCTCATGGCATCGGAAGGCGAAGGGGGCCGCCACGATAGCAAGCCCGGCGGCTGGCGGCGTGCTGCGCGTTGACTACCGGCTGACGTAGGGCCGGTGTACGCTCCGGCTTCTTCCCCCGGAAGCGAGGCGTGCATGAAGACGATCCTGGTGGCCGGCTCCAAGGGCGGCGTGGGCAAGACCACGGTCGCCACGCACCTGGCGGCGTCCTACGCGCTGGCAGGCAAGCGCACGGTGCTGGCCGATGCCGATCCGCAGGGCTCCTCGACCCGCTGGGCCGAACGCCGTGCCGGCCTGGACAGCGCGGTGCTGCCGATCGACGCCAGCCGCAAGCGCAGCTGGCGCGCGGCGCTGCCCGACGACGCGCAGCGGGTGATCGTCGACGCCGCCGCCGGCGCCATGGCCGAGGACCTGACCCATTTCCTCGACGAGGCCGACGCGGTGGTGGTGCCGGTGATGCCCTCGGCGCTGGACATCGAGGCCACCGTCGGCTTCCTCAACACCCTGGCCAAGGTGCCGCGGGTGCACCAGCGCAAGCTGCCGGTCGGGCTGGTGCTCAACCGCAGCAAACCCTGGACCAATGCCACCCAGCAGGCGCTGCAGATGCTCGCCGAATGGCCCTACCCGGTGGTGGCGCAACTGCGCGACAGCCAGGCCTACGTGGTGCTGGTGGGGCTGGGCCGCAGCCTGTTCGATTACCACTCCGTCCAGGTCCGCGACCACCAGCAGGACTGGGAACCGTTGCTCAAGTGGCTCAAGAAGGCCTGACCGATGACCATCGTTTTGCGAGAAGTGATCCTGCTGCGCCATGCCCACGCCGAACCGGCCGACACCGGCCAGGCCGATTTCGACCGGCCGCTGTCGCCGCACGGCCTGGCCGAGGCCGAAGCCGCCGGGCGCTGGCTGCTGGAGCAGCGGCTGGTGCCGGACCGGGTGCTGTGTTCGCCGGCGCGGCGCGCGCGCGAAACCCTGGAGGCGGTGCTGGAGCTGACCGGCTACGTCGAGCAGCGCCTGGAGCCGCGCATCTACGAGGCGACCTCGGGCACCCTGGCCGATCTGCTGGACGGCCACCGCGACGTCGAGCGGCTGTTGCTGGTCGGCCACAACCCGGGCCTGGAGCGGCTGGCGGCACTGATGCACAGCGGCCAGTCCGGCGACTACCGCGGCATGCCCACCGCCAGCGTCGCCGTACTCGGGGTCCCGCACGACGCGGCGATCGAGCCGGGCGTGGCGCGCTTGACCGCGTTCTGGTGGCCCTGAGCCCGCTGCGCAGGCTCCTGCGGCCGGCGCTGTGCGCCGCGCTGCTGCCGTTGTGTCTGTGGTGCGCCGTCGGCCACGCGCAGGTGACGCCGGCCTTGCTGGCGCCCGGCGAATACGCCCTGGACCCGGCGCAGTCGCGCTTCGGGTTCGAGATCCGCACCCGCTTCGGCCAGCGCATCGAAGGCTTCTTCCCGCGCTACGAGGGCACCGTGCACGTGTTGCCCGACGGCCGCCATCAGGTGCACCTGCGCCTGTTCACCGCCTACGTGGAAATCCCCGGCAAGCCGCGCTACACCGGCTGGATGCGCGGCGAGGATTTCTTCGACGCGCCGCGCTACCCCACCGTGTCCTTCGACTCGCAGCCGTTCTCGCCGCAGGTGCTGGGCAAGGGCGGGCCGATCCCCGGCATCCTGAGCATCCGCGGGATCAGCCACGCCGAGACGCTGACCGTCATGCCGGCCGCATGCGCCCGCGCAGGCTATGATTGCGACGTCATCAGCCGCGGTACGGTATTGCGTGGACGTTACGGAATGGACAAGTGGGATCTGGCCTTGAGCGACCGGGTCACCTTCGTGCTGCGCGCACGCCTGACCGAGGCGGCCACTCGGTGATATCGAAATTGATGCGGGTGCTGGTGGTGGTGGCGCTGCTGCTCGGCAGCGGCTGCGCGAGCCTGTCGCAGGCGCAGCACGGCCGCGCCGTGGCGATCGCCGAGGCCGCGCGCGACCGCCAGGTCGACTGCACGCGCGGGGACCACTGCGCGCTGGCCTCGCCGCTGCGCGGGCTGGCCGGCAAGGCCTTCGCCCAGTCCGGCGACGGCGCGCCGCGCCACTACGCCACCATCCTCGACCACGGCGAAGAAGCGCTGGTGGCGCGGGTCAACCTGATCCGCAGCGCCAGCCGCAGCATCGACCTGCAGACCTACATCTTCGACAAGGACGACAGCGCGCGGCTGGTGATGGACGAGCTGCTGGCCGCGGCGCGGCGCGGCGTGCAGGTGCGCGTGCTGATCGACCAGCTCTCGGCGATCTCCGACCTGCAGATCCTCGGCGCGCTGGCCGGCGCGCACGAGAACTTCTCGCTGCGCATCTACAACCCCACCTTCGGCCTGGCCAAGCCCAACTACTTCCACTACGCCGCCAGCGTGCTGTGCTGTTTCCGCCGCTTCAACCAGCGCATGCACAACAAGCTGCTGGTGATCGACGATGCGATCGGCGTGGTCGGCGGGCGCAACTACCAGGACGACTATTTCGACTGGGACGCCGAGTACAACTTCCGCGACCGCGACGTGCTGGTCGCCGGCCCGGTGGCGCGGTCGATGGCCGCCAATTTCGACGCCTACTGGGCGGCCCGGCGCAGCGTGCCGGTGGCGCGGCTCAACGACGTCGGCAAGCTGCTGCTGCGCCAGGGCGTGCCGGCGATGCCGCCGGCGCAGTTCCTGCGCCCGGAGCGGGTGCAGCGGGTCAGCGAGGAGGCGTCCGATCCGGCCTTCGTGGAGAACGCCTTCGTGCTGCCGGCGCTGCCGGTGAAGCATGTGGACTACGTCGCCGACCTGCCGCAGAAGCACCGCCGCGAGCACGGCCCCAAGGCCATCTCCACCGCGCCCAAGCTCGACCGGCTGATTGCCGACGCACGCCAGGAGATCATCCTGCAGACGCCGTACCTGGTGCTGTCGGACCCCGCGCAGGAGATCTTCCGCGACCTGCGCAAGCGCACCCCGCCACCGCGCGTGGTGGTGGCCACCAACAGCCTGGCCGCCACCGACAACCCGGTGGTGTATGCACTGTCCTACAAGTACAAGCGCCGCAACCTGCGCGAACTGGGCTTCGACATCTACGAGTACAAGCCGTTCCCGCTGGATGCGCCGGTGGACTACGCCAACCTGCTGCCGGCGCCGTTGCAGGGCGAGGTGCCGGCCACGCCGGCCAGCGGCGACAACGCAGGCGAGAGCGCCGGCGATCCCGGCCGCGGCCGCACCACGTTGCTGGGCGGCAGCGCGGCCGGACGCAGTTCGCTGCTGGGCAGCGGCAGTGGCGGGCCGTCCGGCAGCCGCGGCGACGGCAGCCAGGTCGCGCGCCGCGTGCTGCGCACCGAGACCCGTCCATCGTACCTGAGCCGGCGCATCGCCAACCGGCCGCTGCCGGTGACCCGCGAGGGCGCGCGCATGGGCCTGCACGCCAAGTCGCTGGTGGTGGACCGCCGCGTCGGCGTGATCGGCACCCACAACTTCGACCCGCGCAGCGAGACCTACAACACCGAGGGTGCGGTGATCGTCGACGATCCGGCGTTCGCGCAGGCGCTGGCGGCCAGCATCGGCCGCGACATCGAGCCGGAGAACTCCTGGGTGGTGGCGCCGCGGGTCAAGCCGCCGGTGCTGTCGGGCCTGAACTACAGCATGGGCAAGGTTTCCGAGGCGCTGCCGGTGCTGGACTTCTGGCCATGGCGCTACGCCACCGACTACGAATTCCAGCCCGGCCCCGACTGCCCGGCGCCGCTGACCCGGCGCGACCCCGGTTTCCACCGCTGCTACAGCGCGGTCGGCGACTTCCCCGAGGTCAACGTCGGCCCGAAGTGGCTGCTGGTGCGGATGTTGACCGCGTTCGGCTCGGGGCTGGTGCCGATTCTCTGAAAGGTCGGGACCCGGGGCCCGGGACCCGGATAAGCAAAAAGCGGACGCCGGGCGCATCACTGTGCAGTGCGTCGGGGGTTGGGGGAGTCGGCCCGGATGCGGCGCATGCCTTGGCGCTTGCTTCTCCCGGGTTCCGGGTCCCGGGCCCCGAGTCCCGGCACTTCGACATTCTTCCCCCTGCATGGAGTCCAACACATGCCCTTCCGCGAACCTGCCGATCTCGCCGTCCTCAACGCCGATTGCCGCGACACCCTGATCGCGCACCTGGGCATCGTCTTCACCGAGGCCGGGCCGGACTGGCTGCGGGCGACGATGCCGGTGGACGCGCGCACGCGGCAGCCGTACGGGCTGCTGCACGGCGGCGCATCGGTGGTGCTGGCCGAGACCCTGGGCAGCACCGCCGGCAACCTGTGCGTGGAGCCGGGGCGGATCTGCGTTGGCCTGGAAATCAACGCCAACCACCTGCGCGCCGCGCGCAGCGGCGTGGTCACCGGCACCGCGCGGCCGCTGCACGTGGGCCGGACCACGCAGGTGTGGGAGATCCACATCGAGGACGCGGCCGGCAAGCCGGTGTGCGTGTCGCGGCTGACCCTGGCGGTGGTCGACCGCGGCTGAGCCCGGTCCCGGGCTGAACCCTGCCTCGGCGGTCACGGGCGACGTGTCTGCGGCCGCGTCTTCGGGGTGACACAATTGTCCGCTAGGCCCCCGCTTCCGGTACCCTTGTTCGAATGAGCGAGTTCTCCCCACCCGCCATGCGCCAATACGGTGGGGCGCTGCGCTGGGTTCGTTACGGCTACCGCGTGCCGCTGCTGGCGTTGCACGTGCTGTTGTCGCTGCCGTTCCTGCTGGTGTGCATGGCGCTGTCGCCCGGCCGCGCCGGCACCGAATCCTTCGGCGACCGCATGGTCTGCTGGTGGTCGACCTGGCTGCTGCGCATCTTCGGCCTGCGCGTGCGCCGCATCGGCGCGCCGCTGCCCAATCCGGTGCTGTTCGTCGCCAACCATGTCAGCTGGATCGACATCGTGATGCTGCACAGCCAGCGCATGATGGGCTTCGTCGCCAAGCGCGAGATCGCCGGCTGGCCGCTGGTCGGCTGGCTGGCCGCGCGCGGGCAGACCATCTTCCACCAGCGCGGCAGCACCGAGTCGCTGGGCGGCGTGCTGCAGGCGATGCTGGAGCGGCTGCGCTCCGGGTGCTCGGTCGGCGTGTTCCCGGAAGGGCGCACCCGCGGCGGCCAGGACGTGGGGCCGTTCCATGCGCGCATCTTCCAGGCCGCGGTCGAGGCCGAGGTGGCGGTGCAGCCGGTGGCGCTGCGCTACGGTGCCGGCGGCTCTGCGCAGCAGATCGTCGCGTTCGGTCCTCACGAGAGTTTCTTCGCCAACTTCCTGCGCCTGCTCGGCGAGCCGGGGCGGGTGGCCGAGGTGCATTTCCTGGAACCGATCCGGCTGCAGGACGTGGAAGGGCGCCGGCGCATCGCCGAGATCTCGCGCGCGCGCATCGTCACGGCGATGGCACAACCCTGAACAGCGGGACACCGACCACGCCGCTCCTGACCGATTACTCCAGTCGACGGGTGCAAGCTCGCTGCCCATGAACGCAACCGATTACTCCCCCCCACGCTGGCTGCGCAACCCGCACGTCCAATCGGTACTGGGTTCCAGCCTGCTGCGCGTGCGCCGTGGCGAACAGTTGCTCGCCGCCAGCGGCGCCACTACCACCTCGCACATCCTCGACGGCGGCGATGGCGTGCGCCTGCAGGGCTGGCTCAGCGTGCCGGCCGGCGAAGCGCCGCGCGGCACGGTGCTGCTGCTGCACGGCTGGGAAGGCAGCGCCGATTCCAGCTACATGCGCCTGACCGCGGCGAAGATGCTGGCGCTGGGCTACCAGGTGTTCCGGCTCAACTTCCGCGACCACGGCGGTACCCACCACCTCAACGTGGACCTGTTCCACTCCGAGCGGCTGGATGAAGTGGTCAACGCCGCCTGCGACCTGTGGCGGCGCTTCCCGGCGCCGACCCTGCTCGCCGCCGGCTACTCGCTGGGCGGCAACTTCGCCCTGCGCCTGGCGCTGCGCGCGCCGGCGGCGGGGCTGCCGCTGCAGCACGTGGCCGCGGTGTGCCCGTTGCTGGACCCGGCCACCACCATGCAGCGGATCGAGAACGGCCCGCAGTTCTACGACTGGTATTTCCGCCGCAAGTGGCGCGAGTCGCTGCTGCGCAAGCGCGAACTGTTCCCCGACCGCCACGGCTACGACGACGCCACCCTGGCGCTGGACATGCGCGGGCTGATGGCCTGGCTGGCCGAGCGCCATGCCGGCTTCGCCAGCCTGGACGCCTATTTCGACAGCTACTGCATTGCCGGCGAGCGCCTGCTCGGCCTGCGCGTGCCGGCCGACATCCTGATGGCCGAGGACGACCCAGTGATTCCCCTGGACGACTTCCGCAGCTGGCGCCTGCCCGACATCGCCCGGCTGGAAATCGCCCGCTGGGGCGGGCATTGCGGCTTCATCGAGAACGCGCGCGGCGACGGCTTCGCCGAACGCTGGGTGGCCGAACGGCTGACCGAGGGGTTGGTGGAGGCCTAAGCGGCGTTGCGCGCAGGCCGGCGGGCGACCTCGCCCGCGCCGGCGTGCGGCAGGCGGTCAGCAAGGTGGGCGCACCGGGATTCCCGGGTGTGGCACGCGTCGATGCTCCTTCCGCCGTTCCCGCACCATCACCGCCGCCGCCACGTAGCGCTGCCCGGCGCACGGGTCATCTACGCGGCCGGCATGCTCGGCAAACCTCGCAGGCGCGTCGCCTCAGTCCGCCCGCAGCGTCCGGCGACAACGCAGCTTCAGCGCGGTCCGACGCCGCCCGCCGTGCCCGCAGGCGCCACCGCAGAGCGGCCGGGCGCTCCCGCTACAATGCGGGTTTGCCCCAACGCCGGACCCACATGCACCAGCCCATTCTCGACGCCCTGCGCCGCCAGGACACCGCCGACGCGCTGCGTCTCGCCCAGACCTGGGCCGCCGAGGCCGCCGACGACCCGCAGGCCTTCCGCTGGCTGGCGCTGGCGCAGCAGCAGCACGGCGAGACCGCCGCCGCCCTGGACAGCATCGGCCGCGCGATTGCGCTGGCGCCGGAAGACGCCAGCCTGCACCTGCTGCACGCCGGCATGCTGGTCAGCGCCAACGACCTGGCCCAGGCCGAGGACGCCCTGGCGCAGACCGCGGCGCTGGATCCCAACGAATTCCTCGCCTATGTGATGCGCGCGCACCTGGCGCTGGGCCGCGGCGACCTGGACGAAGTGGAGCGGCTCAGCCGCACCGCCGCGCGCCTGCAACCGGAGCATCCGCAGTTGCTCGGCGTGGACGGCATGCTGGCGCTGCGCCGCGGCGACGCCGACCGCGCGCTGGCGCTGCTCTCGCGCGCCAGCAACGCGCTGCCGGACGATCCCCGCCTGCTCTACGCGCTGGGTTTCGCCTATCTGGACAAGCAGCACTTCGCCTTCGCCGAGACCGCATTCCGCCGCGTCGCCGCGCTCACTCCGGGCACCGGCGCGGCGATGATGGCGCTGGTCGCGCAGTTGGCCTACCGCCAGGGCCGCCTGGACGACGCCATCACCGCGCTGGAGACGGTGCTGGCCGATCCGTCCGGCGATACCGCCAACATGCGCCGGCTGGCCGGCGAGTACGCCCTGCAGGCCGACCGCCCGGCCGAGGCGCTGGACCACCTGCGCCGCACCCTGGCGGTGGCCCCGGCCGACCGCCGCACCCTGCATGCGGCGCTGATCGCCTGGCAGCGCCTGTGCACGATCGACGATGCCCGCGCCACCCTGGAAGCGGCGCTGGCCACCACCACCGACGCCCACGACCTGTGGCTGGCGCGGCTGGCGCTGGAGCCGGTGGGCGGCCCCGAGGCACGCGCGCTGATCGCGCGCTGGCAGGCGGCGATGCCGGCGCACGTGCCGGCGCTGGAAGCGCAGCTGCGGGTGCACGACATGGCCGGCGAGCGCGATCAGGGCGAGGCCGTGGCGCAGCGCATCGTGGCGCTGGAACCGGGCCGGCTCAGCGGCGAGGAACGCCTGGTCGAGGCGCTGCTGGAGCGCAGCGAGCACGACGCCGCCATCGCCCACGTGCACGGCCTGATGCAGCGCATGCCCGAACGCGACCGCACCGTGGTGCGGCCCTGGCTGGCGGCGGTGCAGGATGCGGCCGGGCGCCCGGACGACGCGCTGGCGACCTGGGTGGCCTTCCAGGAGGAACAGCTGTCGCACCGCCTGCCGCTGCCGCCGCTGGGCCAGGCCCCGGCGCAGTGGCCGCCGCTGGGCACTGTCGACCCGCAGAACCAGGCCCGCCCGCTGTTCGTCTGGGGTCCGCCGGGCAGCGGCGTGGAGCGGGTGATCGCGGTGATCGACGCGGCCAGCCCGGTATTGCGCGGCGACCGCTTCGGTCCGCAGCCGCCGACCGACGGCCTGCAGCGCTTCCGCAGCGTCGAGGAACTGGACAGCGGCGCCCTGGACGGTGCGGCGCTGGTCGCTGAGTGGCGCGCGCAACTGCCGGCACGCGGCGTCGGCGACGGCAACATCGTCGACTGGCTGCTGTGGTGGGACAACGCGCTGCTGCGCGCGCTGCGCCCGCACCTGCCGGAAGGACGGCTGTTGATCGTGCTGCGCGACCCACGCGACATGCTGCTGGACTGGCTGGCCAATGGCGCCCCGGCACCGCTGGGCCTGGCCTCGCCGGAGACCGGTGCGCAGTGGCTGGCGGCGGTGCTGGCGCAGGTCGCCGACCTGCACGAGCAAGACCTGTATCCGCACCACCTGGTGCGCCTGGACGGGACCGAGCACGATCCGGCTGGCGTGGCGGCGGCGCTGGAGCAGGCGTTCGGCGTGGCGTTCCCGACCATCGCCACGGTCGGCCCGCCGCGCCTGGCCGCCGGCCACTGGCGCGCCTACGCCACGCCGCTGGCCGCCGCGTTCGCGTTGCTGACGCCGGTCGCGGTGCGCCTTGGCTACCCTGAAACCTGATTCCCCAAGGAGATTCACGCATGCGTCTTCGCAGTGACAGCATCCAGCCGGGTCAGCCCATCGCCGCGACCTACGCGATGGGCCAGGCCGACGGCTTCGGCGGCAACCGCAATCCCCACCTCGCCTGGGACGCGGTGCCGGCCGGCACCCAGTCCTTCGTGCTGCTGTGCGTCGATCCGGACGTGCCGACCGTGGCCGAGATGGTCGGCCGCGACGACGTGCAGATCCCGGTCGAACAACCGCGCACCGAATTCGTGCATTGGGTAGCGGTGGACCTGCCGGCCGACTTGCGCGAGATCGCCGAAGGCAGCGCCAGCGACGGCGTGGTGGCCAAGGGCAAGCAGCAACCGCCCGGCCTGGACGGCGCGCGGCAGGGGTTGAACAGCTACACCGACTGGTTCGCCGGCGACGCGGCGATGGGCGGCGACTACCACGGCTACGACGGCCCGTATCCGCCGGCCAACGACCTGCGCGTGCACCGGTACTTCTTCCGCCTGTTCGCCCTGGACGTGGCGCAGCTCGACGTGCCGGCACGCTTCACCGCCGCCGACGCCTTGCGCGCGATGCAGGGCCACGTGCTGGCCGAAGCCAGCCTGCACGGCACTTACAGCCTCAATCCGGCGGCGAAGTAAGCCGTAAAGCCCCTCTCCCCCGGGAGAGGGGTTGGGGTGAGGGTCGGGGCGCGAAGCGCCTCGCCGATCTGTCATTGCGAGGCTTCGCCCGCACCCTCATCCGCCCCTGCGGGGCACCTTCTCCCGGGGGGAGAAGGGAAGAGCCAGAGCCCCTCTCCCGCCGGGAGAGGGGTTGGGGTGAGGGTCGGGGCGCGCAGCGCCTCGCCGATCTGTCATTGCGAGGCTTCGCCCGTACCCTCATCCGCCCCTTCGGGGCACCTTCCCCCGAAAAGGGGGCCATGGTCCCGAGGGGAGAAGGGAGAAGCCATAGCCCCTCTCCCTTCGGGAGAGGGGTTGGGGTGAGGGTAAGGAGCGCGCAGCGCCCCGCCGACTCAACCCCTCACGCCGCCGGCAACCACAGCAGCAACGCCGCGCCCAGCACGATGCGGTACACCGCGAACGCGGTGAAGCGGTGCGACTTGATGTAGCCCAGCAGCCACTTCACCACCACGAAGCCGGTGACCATCGAGGCGACGAAGGCCAGGGCCACGTCGCCCCAGTTCTCGCTGCCCAGGCCGCCGTCCTTGTACAGCTCCAGGAACGAATACGCGCTGGCCGCGAACATGGTCGGAATGCCGACCAGGAAGGCGAACTCGGCCGCGGCCGAGCGCTTGCTCAGGCCCAGCAGCATCGCCAGGAAGATCGTCGCCGCCGAGCGCGAGGTGCCGGGGAACACGCCGGCCACCACCTGCGCCAGGCCGACCGCGATGGCCACCGTCCAGGTCACCGTCTCGCGCTCCGGCATGCGCGCAGCGAAGTACTCGGCCACCAGCATCCACACGCCGCCGATCACCAGCGCCCAGGCCACCGGCTGCACGCTGTCCGGCAACTGCCAGCCGGCCTTGCGGACGATGAGACCGACCACCGCGGTCACCAGGAAGGCGGCGCCCAGCTTGAAGGCGTAGTCGCGGTTGGCGCGGTCGCCCAGGCCGGTGGCCAGATCCCACAGGCGCTGCCGGAACACCAGGGTGGTGGCCAGGATCGCGCCGGCCTGGATCACGATGTTGAAGAAGTCGGACCGGTGGCCGAGCCAGCGCTCGGCGATCAACAGGTGCCCGGTGCTGGAGATGGGCAGGAATTCGGTCAGGCCTTCGATGATGCCCAGCAGCAGGGCCGACAACAGATCGCTCATGGAGGAGAGGGTCGCTTTGGGGGAGGGGAAGCTGCGCAAGGATAGAGCATCCGCCTCGCGCACAAATTTGGTGCGTTCAGGTGTGAATGCACCACTAAAGTGCAGTGCATTTGCATCCTTCGCGTGCACGCTTCAGCAGAATCAAGGGCTTGTGAGTGCCACACGCTTGGCATGGCGATTGCTGATACTCGCCCACGCCCTTCACAACCCGAGGTTGCATCGAATGTCTGCGGAAACTATTGAGAAGCTGGTCAAGGACAACAAGATCGAGTTCGTCGACCTGCGCTTCGTCGACATGCGCGGCGTGCAGCAGCACGTCACCTTCCCGGTCAGCATCATCGAGCCGGCGCTGTTCGAGGAAGGCAAGATGTTCGACGGCAGCTCGATCGCCGGCTGGAAGGGCATCAACGAGTCGGACATGGTCCTGCTGCCCGACGCCGACACCGCCTTCGTCGATCCGTTCATGGCCGATCCGACCCTGGTGCTGACCTGCGACATCCTCGACCCGGCCACCATGCAGAGCTACGGCCGCGACCCGCGCGGCGTGGCCAAGCGCGCCGAGGCCTACCTGAAGTCCAGCGGCATCGCCGACCAGGCGTTCTTCGGCCCGGAGCCGGAATTCTTCATCTTCGACGGCGTGCGCTTCGGCAACGAGATGGGCCACACCTTCTTCAAGATCGATTCGGAAGAGGCGGCCTGGAGCAGCGGCAGCAAGATCGAAGGCGGCAACAGCGGCTACCGTCCGGCGGTCAAGGGCGGCTACTTCCCGGTGCCGCCGACCGACTCGCTGCAGGACCTGCGCGCCGAGATGTGCAAGACCCTGGAGCAGGTCGGTATCGAAGTCGAAGTGCACCACCACGAAGTGGCCACCGCCGGCCAGTGCGAGATCGGCACCAAGTTCAACTCGCTGGTGAAGAAGGCCGACGAGCTGATGATGATGAAGTACATCATCAAGAACGTCGCCTACCGCAACGGCAAGACCGCGACCTTCATGCCCAAGCCGATCGTCGGCGACAACGGCTCGGGCATGCACGTGCACCAGTCGCTGGCCAAGGGCGGCACCAACCTGTTCTCCGGCGACGGCTACGGCGGCCTGTCGCAGATGGCGCTGTGGTACATCGGCGGCATCTTCAAGCACGCCAAGGCGATCAACGCCTTCACCAATTCCGGCACCAACAGCTACAAGCGTCTGGTCCCGGGCTTCGAGGCGCCGGTGATGCTGGCCTACTCGGCGCGCAACCGTTCGGCCTCGTGCCGCATTCCGTGGGTGTCCAACCCGAAGGCGCGCCGCATCGAGATCCGCTTCCCGGATCCGCTGCAGTCCGGCTACCTGACCTTCGCCGCGCTGATGATGGCCGGCCTGGACGGCATCAAGAACCAGATCGACCCGGGCGCGCCCAGCGACAAGGACCTGTACGACCTGCCGCCGGAAGAGGAGAAGCAGATCCCGCAGGTGTGCTCCAGCCTCGACCAGGCGCTGGAAGCGCTGGATGCCGACCGCGAGTTCCTCAAGGCCGGCGGTGTGTTCACCGACGACTTCATCGACGGCTACATCGCGCTGAAGATGCAGGAAGTGACCAAGTTCCGCGCGGCCACGCACCCGCTGGAATACCAGCTGTACTACGCCAACTGAGTTCCACGCGCGGCGATGGCGAAGGCTTCCCCTCCCTCCTTCGCCATCGCCGCCACCTGCCCGGCTGGGGAGCCGCGCAGGTGGTCCGCGCCCACCATCGCGTCATCGAGTGTCCAGGGGATGGACCGCGCAACAGAGCGCTTGCGTGCCGTGGGCCACGTTCCCTCCCACGTCGCCGTCGCCGCCGCACCTTGGGTGCGGTGGGCCACGGCGTGATCCACGGAACGCATCGCGCAGCAGCACCCGCGCCGTTCGCGGCGCGGTCGATGAGCCCAGTGCCGGTCGGCCTTCGGCGGCCGGTTCCTTCCACCAACGGGGTATGCGCATGAAACTGATCACCGCCATCATCCGGCCATTCAAGCTCGACGAGGTCCGCGAGGCCTTGTCGCAGGCTGGGGTGTCCGGCATCACCGTCACCGAGGTCAAGGGCTTCGGTCGGCAGAAGGGCCACACCGAGTTGTATCGCGGTGCCGAGTACGTCGTCGACTTCCTGCCCAAGATCAAGATCGAGACCGTGGTGACCGACGAGCGTCTGGACGCCGTGGTCGAGGCGATCCAGGGCGCGGCCGGCACCGGCAAGATCGGCGACGGCAAGATCTTCGTCACCGCCATCGAGCAGGTCGTCCGCATCCGTACCGGCGAAATCGGCGCCGATGCGCTCTAACCCCACCTTGGAGCCCTTCATGAAGACAGGTCTGTTCGCCGGGTGGAAGGCCCGGTTCTACGCGGTATGCATGCTGATGCTGGTCAGCGCGATGGCGGTCGGCATTCCCGGCAAGGCCTTCGCCCAGGCCGAAACCACCCCGGCGCCGACGCCGGACGTGGTCACCGAACAACTGACGCCGCCGCCTGCACCGGCCGCCGCGCCGGCCGCGGCCGCGGCCACGCCGGCGCCGGTGGTGGACAAGGGCGACGTCGCCTGGATGCTCACCTCCACGCTGCTGGTGCTGCTGATGGTGGTGCCCGGCCTGGCGCTGTTCTACGGCGGCATGGTCCGCGCCAAGAACGTGCTGTCGGTGCTGATCCAGGTCGGCGTGGTGTTCTCGCTGATCGCGGTGCTGTGGGTGGTGTACGGCTACAGCCTGGCGTTCGCCGACGGCGGTCCGTTCATCGGCACGCTGCACAAGGCGCTGCTGGCCGGCGTCGACACCACCACGCTGGCCGACACCTTCTCCAAGGGCTTCAAGCTGCCGGAGTACGTGTTCGTCGCCTTCCAGCTGACCTTCGCCGGCATCACCGGCGCGCTGATCGTCGGCGCCTTCGCCGAGCGAGTGAAGTTCGCCGCGGTGCTGCTGTTCGTGGTCATCTGGTTCACCTTCGGCTACCTGCCGCTGGCGCACATGGTGTGGTCGGCCCCCGGCTTCCTGTTCGGCAAGGGCGCGCTGGACTTCGCCGGCGGCACCGTGGTCCACATCAACGCCGGCGTGGCCGGTCTGGTCGGTTCGTACTTCGTCGGCAAGCGCCTGGGCTTCGGCCACACCGCGCTGAAGCCGCACAACGTGACCCTGACCTTCGTCGGCGCCTCGCTGCTGTGGGTGGGCTGGTTCGGCTTCAACGCCGGCTCGGCGCTGGAAGCCAACGCCACCGCCGCACTGGCCTTCCTCAACACCCTGTTGGCCACCGCCGCGGCGGTGCTGGCCTGGTCGCTGACGGAGAAGGTGATCAAGGGCAAGTCCTCGGCGCTGGGCGTGGCCTCGGGCATGGTCGCCGGCCTGGTCGGCATCACCCCGGCCGCCGGCACCGTGGGGCCGTTCGGCGCCATCGCCATCGGCGTGGCCGCCGGCGTGATCTGCGTGTGGGGCGTGACCGGGCTGAAGAAGCTGCTCAATGCCGACGACACCCTGGACGTGTTCGGCGTGCACGGCGTCGGCGGCATCGTCGGCGCGATCCTCACCGGCGTGTTCACCGACAAGGCGCTGGGCGGCATGGGCTACGCCGAGGGCGTGACCATGGGCCACCAGGTGCTGGTGCAGGCCGAAGGCGTGCTGATCACCGTCGGCTGGATCGGCGTGGTCTCGGTGGTCGGCTTCCTGATCGCCAAGCTGGTGATCGGCCTGCGCGTGCCGGAAGACGCCGAGCGCGAGGGTCTGGACATCACCTCGCATGGCGAATCCGCCTACGAGTTGTGAGGTTCGCCGGCCCGCGACGGCGGTCGCGGGCCTTGTCGCAGGACGTGTGGCCGGCGCTGGTGGCCGGTCCACGCGGCCGCGGCCTTCGCCGGCGCTTCCTGGGGGGAAGCGCCGGCCATTCTCAAAAGATCGAGGTATTCCGCGTGGCCACTCGCCTCGCCACACCCCCGGCTTTCCGCAAGATTCCTGGTTGCGTCGCGATGCAGGGCCGGGTGGCACCACCCACTGGTCGTCAGGCGGCTGCGCGACGCGCCATCCGCGAGGGCAGCGGCCGCGCCATGCGCCGCTCGCCCGTGCCGCCTGCTCGGCTTTGCACTACATTGGTGCAATGGCCATGAACACCACGCCGCCCCCGCTTTCCGCCCTTGGCACCCCGGTGGTCTGGGCCGATACAGACGGCCGTCTGCGCGGCGCCAATCCCGCCTTCGCGCGCTGGCTCGGGGTCAGCGTGCGGCGCCTGCTCGACCAGCCGCTGGCCTCGCTGGAAGTACAGGGCGATGCGCTGGCCCGGTTCCTGCGCAACGACGAGCGCGACGTGCTGCGCCTGCACCGCATGGCCCTGGCCGTGCCCGGCGAACCCCCGCGCTTCGCCGAGGGCTGGCTGTCGCGGCTGGACGACGGCGGCTGGCTGCTGGAAGCGCACCCGGTCGACGAGTTCCCCACGCCGGACCCGGCGCAGGCCCTGCCGAACGCGCTCAGCGCGGCGCTCAAGGGCCTGGCCCACGAACTGCGCAATCCACTGGCCGGGCTCAAGGGCGCCGCGCAGCTGCTGGCGCGCCGCGCCCAGCACCGCGACGAGGACGAGCGCGAACTGATCGAACTGATCGGCGCGGAGATCGAGCGCCTCAACAGCCTGCTCGACCAGTTGCTGTCGCCGGCGCCGGCGCGCCCGCACGCCATGCTCAACATCCACGCGGTGCTGGAGCGAGTGTTGCGCCTGGCCGAGAACGAAGGCGGCTGGTCGGTGCGCCTGCAGCGCGACTACGACCCCAGCATCCCCGAATTCCTCGGCGATGCCGACCGCCTCACCCAGGCGGTGTGGAACCTGGTGCGCAACGCGATCCAGGCCGGCGCGGCGCAGGTCACCTTGCGCACCCGCGTCGAGCACGGCCAGCGCATCCGCGACCGCGTGCACGCGCGCGGCCTGCGCCTGGAGATCGTCGACGACGGCCGCGGCGTGCCCGAGGAACTGGCCGAGCACCTGTTCCTGCCGCTGGTCAGCGGCCGCGCCGAAGGCAGCGGCCTGGGCCTGGCGCTGGCCCAGCAGGTGGCGCGCGAGCATGCCGGCTCGCTGACCTACCGCTCCCGCCCCGGCCACACCGTGTTCACCCTGCTGCTGCCGCAGCGCGCAGCGGACACCGATTAGGAGCACTGCGATGACCGACTCTCTGCAAGGAACGCAACGTATCTGGGTGGTCGACGACGACCGTTCGGTGCGCTTCGTGCTGTCCACCGCGCTGCGCGACGCCGGCTACAGCGTCGACGGCTTCGACAGCGCCGCCGCCGCGCTGCAGGCGCTGGCGCAGCGGCCCATGCCCGACCTGCTGTTCACCGACGTGCGCATGCCCGGCGACGACGGCCTGGTGCTGCTGGACAAGCTCAAGGCCGCGCACCCGCAACTGCCGGTGATCGTGATGTCCGCCTACACCGACGTGGCCAGCACCGCCGGCGCGTTCCGCGGCGGCGCCCACGAGTTCCTGTCCAAGCCGTTCGACCTGGACGACGCGGTGGCGCTGGCCGCACGCGCGCTGCCCGATGCCGGCAGCGCCATCGCCGCGGCACCGCCAGTGGCGCCGGCCGGGCAGGGCAGCACCGAACTGATCGGCGACACCCCGGCGATGCGCGCGCTGTTCCGTGCCATCGGCCGGCTGGCGCAGGCGCCGCTGTCGGTGCTGATCAACGGCGAGACCGGCACCGGCAAGGAACTGGTCGCGCACGCGCTGCACACCGAGTCGCCGCGCGCGCGCAAACCGTTCGTCGCGCTCAACACCGCCGCGATCCCGGCCGAACTGCTGGAGAGCGAACTGTTCGGCCACGAGGCCGGCGCCTTCACCGGCGCGCAGCGCCGCCACATCGGTCGCTTCGAGCAGGCCGACGGCGGCACCCTGTTCCTCGACGAAATCGGCGACATGCCGCTGCCGCTGCAGACCCGGCTGCTGCGCGTGCTGGCCGAGAACGAGTTCTTCCGCGTCGGCGGGCGCGAACTGATCCGGGTCGACGTGCGGGTCATCGCCGCCACCCACCAGGATCTGGAAGCGCTGGTCGAACAGGGCCGCTTCCGCGCCGACCTGCTGCACCGCCTGGACGTGGTGCGATTGCAGTTGCCGCCGCTGCGCGAGCGTCGCGCCGACGTGCCGCAACTGGCCGAAAACTTCCTGGCGATGGCCGCGCGCAAGCTCGACACCCCGCCCAAGCGGCTGGCGCCGGCGGCGCTGGACGCGCTGCGCGCCTATGCGTGGCCGGGCAACGTGCGCGAACTGGAGAACGTGTGCTGGCGCCTGGCCGCGCTGGCGCCGGCGGAAATCATCGATGCCGGCGACGTCGAGGCCGCCCTGCTGCGCGGCGGCCGCCGCGAGCGCAGCGGCGACGGCGGCGAGTGGGACACGCAACTGTCGGCCTGGGCGCAGCAGCGCCTGTCCGACGGCGCCGAGGGCCTGCATGCCGAGGCCCGCGAACGCTTCGACAAGGCGCTGCTGGAAGTGGCGCTGCGCTTCACTCAGGGCCGCCGCGCCGAAGCCGCCGCCCGCCTGGGCGTGGGCCGCAACACCGTCACCCGTAAGCTGGGGCCGGGGCGGCGGCGGCGCTGAAGCGCGGGATCGGGAATGACCAGCCTGCGGCTGTTGAGAGCCGGGATTGGGGATTCGCAAGGGCGAGGCCCCACGTCCGGTCGGATGTCGCCCGCTGCATGCGGCGCGTGTTGCGGCATGACGTCGCAGGTCATTGCGCCGAACCGCCTGGCGCTACGCTCTTGCGAATCCCCAATCCCCAATCCCCAATCCC
>NZ_NQYT01000050.1:0-17680 GCF_009192935.1 Xanthomonas sp. LMG 12461 | reverse complement strand
TTCGGCGATGCTTACTCCGCGTGGGCGGTCGAGATCGTGATGCCGCGCGCCTTCTCTTCCGGCGCCGCGTCGATCGCGTCGTACGCCTTGAACTCGCCGCCGAAGCGCTCTGCGCCGATCTTGGTCAGCGCCGCGGTCAGCGTGGTCTTGCCGTGGTCGACGTGACCGATGGTGCCGACGTTGACGTGCGGCTTGGTGCGCTCGAACTTACCCTTTGCCATGTCTTCTCTACCTCGTGATTCGTATTGGGGGACGAGCGAGCGGGATGCGGCGCGGACCGGGTCCGCGGCACGCATCCCGTCGCTCTAATCTCAGTTCTTCTTGATGACCGAGTCGGCGATGTTGGCCGGCGCTTCGGCGTAGTGGTCGAACTCCATCGAGAAGGTGGCGCGACCCTGCGACATCGAGCGCAGCGTGGTGGCGTAGCCGAACATTTCGCCCAGCGGCACCATCGCGTTGATCACCTTGCCCGACGGGCTGTCGTCCTGACCCTGCAGGATGCCGCGACGACGGCTCACGTCGCCCATCACGTCGCCCAGGTAATCCTCCGGGGTGACGATCTCGACCTTCATGATCGGCTCCAGCAGCACCGGGTTGGCCTTGTTGAAGCCTTCCTTGAAGCCCATCGAGCCGGCGATCTTGAACGCCATTTCCGACGAGTCGACGTCATGGTACGAACCGTCGATCAGGCGCACCTTGACGTCCACGATCGGGTAGCCGGCCATCACGCCGTTGGCCACCGCTTCCTGGATGCCCTTGTCCACCGCCGGGATGTATTCCTTCGGCACCACGCCGCCGACGATCGCGTTCTCGAAGGTGTAGCCCTGGCCGCGTTCCTGCGGCTCGATCTCGAGCACGACGTGACCGTACTGGCCCTTACCGCCGGACTGACGCACGAACTTGCCTTCCTGCTTGACCGCCTTGCGGATGGTCTCGCGGTAGGCCACCTGCGGCTTGCCGACGTTGGCTTCGACGTTGAACTCGCGCTTCATGCGGTCGACGATGATTTCCAGGTGCAGCTCGCCCATGCCGCGGATGATGGTCTGGCCGGACTCTTCGTCGGTGTTGACGCGGAACGAGGGATCTTCCTGCGCCAGACGGCTCAGCGCGATGCCCATCTTTTCCTGGTCGGACTTGGTCTTCGGCTCGACCGCCATCGAGATCACCGGCTCCGGGAACACCATGCGCTCCAGGGTGATGATGTGGTCCTGCGCGCACAGCGTGTCGCCGGTGGTGACGTCCTTCAGGCCCACCGCCGCGGCGATGTCGCCCGCGCGCACTTCCTTGATCTCTTCGCGGTTGTTGGAGTGCATCTGCAGGATGCGACCCACGCGCTCCTTCTTCGACTTGACCGGGTTGTACACCTGGTCGCCGGAGTTCAGCGTGCCCGAGTAGACGCGGAAGAAGGTCAGCGAGCCGACGAACGGGTCGGTCATGATCTTGAACGCCAGCGCCGAGAACGGGGCGTTGTCGGTGGCCGGACGGCTGTCTTCCTTCTCGTCCTCGTCGATGCCCTTGACCGGCGGACGGTCGCTGGGCGACGGCAGCAGCTGGATCACGCCGTCGAGCATGGCCTGCACGCCCTTGTTCTTGAACGCGGTACCGCAGTACACCGGCACCACTTCCACCTTCAGGGTGCGCTCGCGCAGACCGCCCAGGATCTCGGCCTCGGACAGGTCGCCCTCGTTGAGGTACTTGTCCATCAGGTCTTCGTTGGCTTCGGCCGCGGCCTCGACCATGAACGCGCGCGCTTCGGTGGCCTTGTCGACCAGGTGCGCGGGGATGTCGCGGTATTCGAACACCGTGCCCTGCGAGGCGGTATCCCAGTGGATCGCCTTCATCTTGACCAGGTCGACCACGCCCTCGAAGCCGTCTTCGGCGCCGATCGGCACCTGCATCGGCACCGGGTAGGCGCCCAGGCGGGCCTTCAGTTGCTCGACGACCTTGTCGAAGTTGGCGCCGGTGCGGTCCATCTTGTTGACGAACGCCAGACGCGGCACCGCGTACTTGTTGGCCTGACGCCACACGGTCTCGGACTGCGGCTGCACGCCGCCGACCGCGCACAGCACGAACACCGCGCCGTCGAGCACGCGCAGCGAGCGCTCGACTTCGATGGTGAAGTCCACGTGCCCGGGGGTGTCGATGATGTTGAAGCGGTGCTGCGGCATGGACTTGTCCATGCCGGTCCAGAACGCGGTGGTGGCCGCGGAGGTGATCGTGATGCCACGCTCCTGCTCCTGCTCCATCCAGTCCATCGTCGCGGCACCGTCATGCACCTCGCCGATCTTGTGGCTGACGCCGGTGTAGAACAGGATGCGCTCGGAGGTGGTGGTCTTGCCGGCATCGATGTGAGCCATGATGCCGAAGTTGCGGTAACGCTCGATGGGAGTGGTACGGGCCACAGGGAGCCTCTCAAATTTCTTGGATTTCGGATGGCCGAACGCCGCCTTGCGGCGGCCTTCGGATTTGTGCCACGCGCAACGGCGCGGCTAGCGGCACTCAAATGGTGCCAGCGGGCCCCGTTTCCAAGGCCCGGAAGGTCACCAGCGGTAGTGCGCGAACGCCTTGTTCGCTTCCGCCATGCGGTGAGTCTCTTCGCGCTTCTTGATGGCGCCGCCACGGTTTTCCGAGGCATCGACCAGCTCGGCCGCGAGCTTGCGCGGCATCGAGTTCTCGCCGCGCTTGCGCGCCGAGTCGATCAGCCAGCGCATCGCCAGCGCCATGCGACGGGAGGAACGCACCTCGACCGGCACCTGGTAGGTGGCACCGCCGACGCGGCGGGACTTGACTTCGACCGCCGGAGCGACGTTGTCCAGCGCCTTCTGCACCAGCTCGATGGCGTTGGGGTTCTTCTCGCCGATCACGTCCATCGCGCCGTACACGATCTTTTCGGCGACCGACTTCTTGCCGCTCAGCATCACCATGTTGATGAAGCGGGCGATGGTTTCGCTCCCGTGCTTGGGATCCGGGAGAACGGCGCGCTGCGGCGTATTACCTTTACGAGACATGTGTACTTTCCCTTAGCTCTTCGGGCGCTTGGCGCCGTACTTGGAACGACCCTGGCGACGCTTGGCGACGCCGGCGGCGTCGAGCGAACCGCGCACGGTGTGGTAGCGCACGCCCGGCAGATCCTTGACGCGACCGCCGCGGATCAGGACCACGGAGTGCTCCTGCAGGTTGTGGCCTTCGCCGCCGATGTAGCTGATGACCTCTTCCTGGTTGGTCAGGCGCACCTTGGCGACCTTGCGCAGGGCCGAGTTCGGCTTCTTCGGGGTGGTGGTGTACACGCGCGTGCAGACGCCACGGCGCTGCGGGCACTTGTCCAGCGCCGGAGAGGCGCTCTTGTAGGTGGTCGCCTGCCGCGGCTTGCGGACCAGCTGGTTGATCGTCGCCATCAGTGGATTCTTCTGATTGAGGCCGTCGGGCCTGGATGCGTGAAAACGAAGGCAGGCCGAAGGACGGCCTGCCGAGACAGGAAAGTATAGCGGGCAAGTCAAAGCGCCGTCAACACAACGGAATTTTTACTTGCTGGCCCATCCGGGGCCGGAATACGGGGCGCTTCCGCTGCGCCCCCTTTCGCGTGGTAGACCGGCCCCGCGGGCGGGACCGGTCCGGCGTGTTGCTTACTCTTCGCTGCCGGCAGCCGCCGGGGCGGAGGTCTCGACCGCCGGCTCGGCGCTGCCGCCGGACAGGGTCTGCATCTCCGACTCGGTCAGACCGCTGGCGTTGCGGCGGCGCGTGTTGTGGTACGCCAGGCCGGTACCGGCCGGGATCAGGCGACCCACGATCACGTTTTCCTTCAGGCCGCGCAGCGTGTCGCTGGTGCCGCGGACCGCCGCCTCGGTGAGGACGCGGGTGGTCTCCTGGAACGACGCGGCCGAGATGAACGACTCGGTCGCCAGCGAGGCCTTGGTGATGCCCAGCAGCACCGGCTCGTACTTGGCCGGCAGTTCGTTGCGGGTCACCAGGCGGGCGTTCTCCTCGATGACGCGCTGGCGCTCGGCCTGCTCGCCGTTGAGGAACTTGCTGTTGCCCTGGTCGGTGATCTCGACCTTGCGCAGCATCTGCCGGGTGATGACCTCGATGTGCTTGTCGTTGATCTTCACGCCCTGCAGGCGGTACACGTCCTGGATTTCCTTGACCAGGTACGCGGCCAGCGGCTCGACGCCCAGCAGACGCAGGATGTCCTGCGGGCTCGGCTCGCCGTCCACCACGGTTTCGCCCTTGGCCACGTGCTCGCCTTCGAACACGATGATCTGGCGGTACTTCGGGATCAGCTCTTCGTGCTCCGACCCGTCGGTGTCCTTGATGATCAGGCGCTGCTTGCCCTTGGTGTCCTTGCCGAAGCTGATGATGCCCGAACGCTCGGCCAGGATCGCCGGATCCTTCGGCTTGCGCGCCTCGAACAGGTCGGCCACGCGCGGCAGACCACCGGTGATGTCGCGGGTCTTGGACGCTTCCTGCGGGATCTTGGCGACCACGTCGCCCACGCCGACCGGCGCGCCGTCCTGCAGGTTGACGATCGAGCGCGGCGGCAGCAGGTACTGCGCCGGCAGATCGGTGCCCGGGATGGTCAGGTCGTTGCCCTTGGCGTCGACGATGCGCACGATCGGGCGCAGGTCCTTGGCCTGGGTGCCGCGACGCTTCGGATCGGTGATCTCGCGCGAGGCCAGGCCGGTCAGTTCGTCGGTCTTCTCGATGACGGTGACGCCGTCGATGAAGTCGATGAAGCGGATGAAACCGGCCACTTCCGACACGATCGGGTGGTTGTGCGGATCCCAGTTCGCCACCGACTGGCCGGCCTTGACCGCGTCACCGTCCTTGGCGGTGATGGTGGCGCCGTACGGCAGCTTGTAGCGCTCGCGCTCGCGGCCGTGGCCGTCGAGCACCGACAGTTCGCCCGAACGCGACACCGCCACCAGCGAGCCGTTGGCGTGCTCGACCGACTTGAGGTTGTTGAACTTGATCGAACCGGTGGTCTTGACCGTGATGTTGTCCACCGCCGCCGCACGCGAGGCCGCGCCGCCGATGTGGAAGGTACGCATGGTCAGCTGGGTACCCGGCTCGCCGATCGACTGCGCGGCGATGACGCCGACCGCTTCGCCGATGTTGACCAGGTGGCCACGGGCCAGGTCGCGGCCGTAGCAGCGCGCGCACACGCCGAACGCCGATTCGCAGGTGATGGTCGAGCGGACCTTGACCGACTGCACGCCGGCCTCTTCCAGCTTGGCCACCCACTGCTCGTCGAGCAGGGTGTTGCGGGTGACGATCGGATCCTCGTCGTTGCCCGGCAGGAACACGTCCTCGGCCACCACGCGGCCGAGCACGCGGTCGCGCAAGGGCTCGACCACGTCGCCGCCTTCCACGATCGGGGTCATGGTCAGGCCGTCGGTGGTGCCGCAATCCGGCTCGGTGATCACCACGTCCTGCGCCACGTCGACCAGGCGACGGGTCAGGTAACCGGAGTTGGCGGTCTTCAGCGCGGTATCGGCCAGACCCTTACGGGCACCGTGGGTGGAGTTGAAGTACTCCTGCACGTTCAGGCCTTCGCGGAAGTTCGCCTTGATCGGCGTCTCGATGATCGAGCCGTCCGGGCGGGCCATCAGGCCGCGCATGCCGGCCAGCTGACGGATCTGCGCCTGCGAACCACGCGCGCCGGAGTCGGCCATGATGTACAGCGAGTTCATCGACTTCTGGTCGATGGTCTCGCCCTTGGCGTTGACCACCTTCTCGGTGCCGATGGTGTCCATCATCGCCTTGGCGATGCGCTCGTTGGTGCGCGACCAGATGTCCACGACCTTGTTGTAGCGCTCGCCGGCGGTGACCAGACCGGACTGGTACTGCTCCTGGATTTCCAGCACTTCCTGCTCGGCTTCGCCGAGGATGCCCTTCTTCTCCGACGGGATCAGCATGTCGTCGATGCCGATCGACACGCCGGCGCGGGTCGCGTAGGCGAAGCCGGTGTACATCAGCTTGTCGGCGAACACCACGCTGTCCTTCAGACCCAGCTGGCGGTAGCTGGAGTTGATCAGGCGGCTGATGTTCTTCTTGGTCAGCTCGGTGTTGGCCAGCGCGAACGGCAGGCCTTCCGGCAGGATCTCGGCCAGCAGCGCGCGCCCGATCGTGGTGTCCACGATCGAGGCCTTCTTGGTGCGGTTGCCATCCTCGTCGATCACCGTCTCGGTGATGCGGACCTTGACCTTGGCATGCAGTTCGACCGCACGGTTGTCGTAGGCGCGCTTCACTTCGGCGATGTTGGCGAAGACCATGCCCTCGCCCTTCTTGTTCTCGAGCGCGCGGGTCATGTAGTACAGACCCAGCACCACGTCCTGCGACGGCACGATGATCGGCTCGCCGTTGGCCGGCGACAGGATGTTGTTGGTGGACATCATCAGCGCGCGCGCTTCCAGCTGCGCTTCCAGCGACAGCGGCACGTGCACGGCCATCTGGTCACCGTCGAAGTCGGCGTTGAACGCGGTGCAGACCAGCGGGTGCAGCTGGATCGCCTTGCCTTCGATCAGCACCGGCTCGAACGCCTGGATGCCCAGACGGTGCAGGGTCGGCGCACGGTTCAGCAGCACCGGGTGCTCGCGGATCACCTCTTCCAGGATGTCCCAGACTTCGGCTTCTTCGCGCTCGACCAGCTTCTTGGCGGCCTTGATGGTGGTGGCCAGGCCGCGACGCTGCAGCTTGGCGAACACGAACGGCTTGAACAGCTCCAGCGCCATCTTCTTCGGCAGGCCGCACTCGTGCAGACGCAGGGTCGGGCCGACCACGATCACCGAACGGCCGGAGTAGTCCACGCGCTTGCCGAGCAGGTTCTGGCGGAACCGGCCCTGCTTGCCCTTGATCATGTCGGCCAGCGACTTCAGCGGGCGCTTGTTGGTGCCGGTGATGGCACGGCCGCGACGGCCGTTGTCCAGCAGCGCATCGACCGATTCCTGCAGCATGCGCTTTTCGTTGCGCACGATGATGTCCGGCGCGTTCAGCTCGAGCAGGCGGCGCAGGCGGTTGTTGCGGTTGATGACGCGGCGGTACAGATCGTTCAGATCGGACGTCGCGAAGCGGCCGCCGTCCAGCGGCACCAGCGGACGCAGATCCGGCGGCAGCACCGGCAGCACGGTCATCACCATCCACTCCGGACGGTTGCCGGACTCGATGAAGGCCTCGATCAGCTTGATGCGCTTGGTCAGACGCTTGAGCTTGGTTTCCGAACCGGTGCTGGCGATCTCTTCGCGCAGGCGGGTCATTTCCGACTGCAGGTCGATGGTGCGCAGCAGTTCGTACACGGCCTCGGCGCCCATGGCGGCGTCGAAGTCGTCGCCGTGCTCCTGGCGCGCGGTCAGGTACTGCTCTTCGGTCAGCAGCTGGCGGCGCTCCAGGGCGGTCAGGCCCGGCTCGGTCACCACGTAGGCTTCGAAGTACAGCACGCGCTCGATGTCGCGCAGGGTCATGTCCAGCATCAGGCCGATGCGCGACGGCAGCGACTTCAGGAACCAGATGTGCGCGACCGGCGAGGCCAGGTCGATGTGGCCCATGCGCTCGCGGCGCACCTTGGCCAGTGTCACTTCGGTGCCGCACTTCTCGCAGACCACGCCGCGGTGCTTCATGCGCTTGTACTTGCCGCACAGGCACTCGTAGTCCTTGATCGGACCGAAGATGGCGGCGCAGAACAGGCCGTCGCGCTCGGGCTTGAAGGTCCGGTAGTTGATGGTTTCCGGCTTCTTCACTTCGCCGAAGGACCACGAACGGATCAGGTCCGGCGAGGCCAGCGCGATCTTGATCGCGTCGAAGTCCAGCGTCTGGCGCTGCTGGTTGAAGAGGTTGAGCAGGTCTTTCATTTGATTTCTCCGGGAATCGGGAATAGCGAATAGGGAATCGTTGGAAGCGGAGAGGCGGGACAGGAAACGCCGGCGGCCTGTGGGCAAACGCCCGGGCGGTTTCCTAGTCCCGACTCCTCATTCCCTGCCCTCAGTCTTCCAGTTCCATGTTGATCGCCAGCGAGCGGATTTCCTTCACCAGCACGTTGAAGGACTCCGGCATGCCGGCGACCATCTCGTGCTCGCCGTCGACGATGTTCTTGTACATCTGGTTGCGGCCCTGCACGTCGTCGGACTTCACCGTCAGCATTTCCTGCAGGGTGTAGGCCGCGCCGTAGGCTTCCAGCGCCCAGACTTCCATTTCGCCGAAGCGCTGGCCGCCGAACTGCGCCTTGCCGCCCAGCGGCTGCTGGGTGACCAGCGAGTACGGGCCGGTGGAGCGCGCGTGCATCTTGTCGTCGACCAGGTGGTTCAGCTTCAGCATGTGCATGTAGCCCACCGTGGTATGGCGATCGAACGCCTCGCCGGTGCGGCCGTCGTACAGCTGGGTCTGGCCGCTGATCGGCAGGTCGGCGAGTTCGAGCATGTGCTTGATCTCGGCCTCGGTGGCACCGTCGAACACCGGGGTGGCCATCGGCACGCCGTCGGTCAGGTTCTTCGACAACGCCAGCAGCTCCGCGTCGCTGAACTGGTCCAGATCCACGCGATCCTCGCCCAGCTTTTGGTCGTGGTTGTAGATCTGCGCCAGGAACTTGCGCAGGTCGGCCACCTTGGCCTGGGCCTCGAGCATGTTCTGGATCTTGCGACCCAGGCCCTTGGCGGCCCAACCCAGGTGCACTTCCAGCACCTGACCGATGTTCATACGCGACGGCACGCCCAGCGGGTTCAGCACGATGTCCACGGTCTCGCCGTTGGCCATGTACGGCATGTCCTCGATCGGCTGGATCATCGACACGACACCCTTGTTGCCGTGGCGACCGGCCATCTTGTCGCCGGGCTGGATGCGGCGCTTCACCGCCAGGAACACCTTGACCATCTTCAGCACGCCTGGGGCGAGGTCGTCGCCGGCGGTGATCTTGCCGCGCTTGTCGGCGAAGCGACGCTCGAACTCCTTCTCGTGCGCCTGGATCTGCTTCTGCGCGCGCTCGATCGCCTCGGAGGCGTCCTCGTCCTTCATGCGCAGCGCGAACCAGTCGGACTTCTTCAGGCCGTCCAGGTAGGCGTCGCTGATGGTGTCGCCCTTCTTCAGGTTCGGACCGCCATTGGCGACCTTGCCGATCAGCTGGCCACGCAGACGCGCGTAGATCGCGCTCTCGAGGATGCGGAACTGGTCGTCGAAGTCCTTCTTGACCCGCTTGATCTCGTTTTCCTCGATCTGGCGGGCGCGCTTGTCCTTCTCGATGCCGTCGCGGGTGAACACCTGCACGTCGATGACGGTGCCGTCCATGCCCGGCGGCACGCGCAGCGAGCTGTCCTTCACGTCCGAGGCCTTCTCGCCGAAGATCGCGCGCAGCAGCTTCTCTTCCGGGGTCAGCTGGCTCTCGCCCTTCGGCGTGACCTTGCCGACCATGATGTCGCCGGCGCGCACTTCCGCACCGATGTACACCACGCCGCTCTCGTCCAGACGGTTCAGCGCCTGCTCGGACACGTTGGGGATGTCGGCGGAGATTTCCTCCGGTCCCAGCTTGGTGTCGCGCGCGACGCAGGTCAGCTCTTCGATGTGGATCGTGGTGTAGCGATCCTCTTCCACCACGCGCTCGGAGAGCAGGATGGAGTCTTCGAAGTTGTAGCCGTTCCACGGCATGAACGCGATCAGCATGTTCTGGCCCAGGGCCAGCTCGCCGATGTCGGTCGAGGGGCCATCGGCCAGCACATCGCCGCGCGCGATCACGTCGCCCACGTTCACCAGCGGACGCTGGTTGATGCAGGTGTTCTGGTTGGAACGGGTGTACTTGATCAGGTTGTAGATGTCGACGCCGGCGTCGGTGCCGCCGCCGATCTCGGCCTCGTTGACCTTGACCACGATGCGGCCGGCGTCGATCTGCTCGATCACGCCGCCACGGCGGGCGTTCACGGTCACGCCCGAGTCGCGCGCCACCGCGCGCTCGATGCCGGTACCGACCAGAGGCTTCTGCGCACGCAGCGTCGGCACGGCCTGGCGCTGCATGTTCGCGCCCATCAGCGCGCGGTTGGCGTCGTCGTGCTCCAGGAACGGCACCAGCGCGGCCGCGATCGACACGGTCTGCATCGGCGACACGTCCATGAAGTGCACTTCCGCCGGCGGCTTCAGCAGCGACTCGCCCTGGTAGCGGCACGGCACGAACTGCTCGGTCAGGCGGCTCTTGGCGTCGTGCAGCGCGTTGGCCTGGGCGATGACGTACTCGTTCTCTTCGATCGCCGACAGGTACTCGACTTCGTCGGTGATCTGGCCGTCCACGACCTTACGGTAGGGCGTCTCGAGGAAGCCGTACTGGTTGGTGCGGGCGTACACCGCCAGCGAGTTGATCAGGCCGATGTTCGGGCCTTCCGGCGTTTCGATGGTGCAGACGCGGCCGTAGTGGGTCGGATGCACGTCGCGCACTTCGAAGCCGGCGCGCTCGCGGGTCAGACCGCCCGGGCCCAGCGCGGAGACGCGACGCTTGTGCGTCACTTCCGACAGCGGGTTGTTCTGGTCCATGAACTGCGACAGCTGCGAGGAGCCGAAGAACTCCTTGATCGCGGCGGCCACCGGCTTGGCGTTGATCAGTTCCTGCGGGGTCAGGCCTTCGGACTCAGCCATCGACAGACGCTCCTTGACCGCGCGCTCGACGCGGACCAGGCCCACGCGGAACACGTTCTCGGCCATTTCGCCGACCGAACGCACGCGACGGTTGCCCAGGTGGTCGATGTCGTCGACCACGCCGCGGCCGTTGCGGATCTCGGTCAGGACCTTGATCACGTCCAGAATGTCGGAGCTGTCGGCGTGCTCGGCGACCAGTCGCTTGGACTCCTCGTCGTTGCGCTCGCCGAAGTACTTCTTGTCGTACAGCACCGACTCGCCGGTGACTTCCTTGCGGCCGACACGGCGGTTGAACTTCATGCGGCCGACCGTGGACAGGTCGTAGCGCTCGAAGGTGAAGAACAGGTTGTGGAACAGGTTTTGCGCGGCGTCCTTGGTCGGCGGCTCGCCCGGACGCATCATGCGGTAGATCTCGACCAGCGCCTCGAGCTGGGTCTTGGTCGGATCGATGCGCAGGGTGTTGGACAGGTACGGACCGCGATCCAGGTCGTTGACCCACAGCGTACCCACGGCGTCGACGCCGGCCTTGCGGAACGCGGTCAGCTGATCTTCGCTGATTTCGTCGTTGGCGCTGGCCAGCAGTTCGCCGGTCGAGGCATCGACCACGTCGTGCGACAGGATGCGGCCGACCAGGTACTCGTCGGGCACGGCCAGCGCGGCGATGCCGGAGGCCTCGAGCTGCTTGACGTGGCGCGCGGTGATGCGCTTGCCGGCTTCGACGATGACCTTGTCGCCGTCGGCCAGGTCGAAGTTCAGGGTCTCGCCGCGCAGGCGCTCGGGCACCAGCTCCAGCTGCACGCCTTCCTTCGGGTCGATGTGGAAGGTGTTGATCTCGAAGAACTCGGACAGCATCTCCTCGTTCGAGTAGCCGAGCGCGCGCAGCAGGATCGACACCGGCAGCTTGCGGCGGCGGTCGATACGGGTGAACAGCGCGTCCTTCGGGTCGAACTCGAAGTCCAGCCAGGAGCCGCGGTACGGGATGATGCGGGCGCTGTACAGCAGCTTGCCCGAGCTGTGGGTCTTGCCGCGGTCGTGGTCGAAGAACACGCCCGGCGAGCGGTGCAGCTGCGAGACGATGACGCGCTCGGTGCCGTTGACGATGAAGGTGCCGTTGTCGGTCATCAGCGGGATTTCGCCGAGGTAGACCTCCTGCTCCTTGACGTACTTGATCGCCTTGGTCGAGGACTCGCGGTCGTAGATCACCAGGCGCACGGTCACGCGCAGCGGCGCGCCGTAGCTCATGCCGCGCTGGCGGCATTCACGCTCGTCGAACACCGGTTCGCCGAGCTTGTAGCCGACGTACTCCAGCGCCGCGTTGCCGCTGTAGCTGGAGATCGGGAACACCGATTTCAGGGCCGCGTGCAGGCCGTGGTCCGAACGCTTGTTCGGGTCGGTGTTCTCCTGCAGGAATTCGCGGTAGGAATCCACCTGGATGGCGAGCAGGAACGGCACTTCGAGAATCGAGCGCTGCTTGCCGAAGTCCTTGCGGATACGCTTCTTTTCGGTGAACGAATAAGACGTCATGAGGTATCACCTTGGCTGATGCGGGCCACGCGTCCGCGGCCCTGAGTGAACATAAATTGTCAGTTGGAAGTCGCTGGTATTGCCGGCACCAGCACGCCTTCTCCCGCTACTTCCAACTACCAACTCGGTGGTGAAGCGGGGGACTGGAGAATGGAGAAAGGGGAATCGTGGAGCGCACGTAGCGTGGCTGTTCCGATTCTCCATTCCCGATTCCCGGTTCCCGCCTGAAACGGCCAAAGGCCGGGGGCTTTCGCCCCCAGCCTTCAGTGCATCGCCTTGAACGGCTGGCGATGCAAGGGACTGCTTACTTGACTTCGACCTTCGCGCCAGCGGCTTCCAGGTCCTTCTTGAACTTGTCGGCGTCTTCCTTCGACACGGCTTCCTTCAGGACGCCGCCGGCCTCGGTGAGGTCCTTGGCTTCCTTCAGGCCCAGGCCGGTGATGGCGCGGACGGCCTTGATGACGTCGACCTTCTTGGCGCCGGCGTCGATCAGGATGACGTTGAACTCGGTCTGCTCTTCGACCGGGGCGGCGGCCACGGCCGGACCGGCAGCGGCGACCGGGGCGGCGGCGGAGACGCCGAACTTGTCTTCGATGGCCTTGACCAGCTCCATCACTTCCATGAGGGTCTTTTCGGCGATTGCGTCGACGATCTGCTCGTTAGACAGGGACATTGTGATTACCTTTGGAATTTTTTCTGGATGAGGTTCTAGTGAACCGTTTCAGGTGTCGCGAACTTAAGCCGTTTCGGCCGGGGCTTCCGCTTCGGCGTCGGCGGGCGCGGCGTCGCCGCCACCCTGCTTGTCGCCCACGGCCTTGACCGCACGGGCGAACATGCTCGCCGGCTCGGCCAGGACGCGTGCCAGCATGGCCAGCGCCTGCTCGCGGGTCGGCAGCGACGCCAACACCTCGAGATGAGCGGCCGGATACAGCTGACCACCCAGCGACACGACCTTGGCCTGCAGCTTGTCGTTACCCTTGGCGAATTCCTTGATCAGACGACCGGCAGCGCCGGGTTCTTCCGTCGAGAACGCATACAGCAGCGGACCGACCAGCGCGTCCTGGACGCACTCGTATTCGGTACCGGCAACGGCACGCGCGGCCAGGGTGTTCTTGACAACACGCAAGTACACACCGGTTTCGCGCGCCTTCTTGCGCATCGCGGTCATTTGCGAGACCGTGATGCCGGCGTACTCGGCAGCAACCAAGGAGTGGGCCTTCGCGGCGACGTCGGCCAGTTCGGCGACGACTTCTTGCTTCTGGGACAGATTGAGAGCCATTGCACTCCTCCGTTAAAGCCGGGAGTTGAAATGCGCGACCTGGGATGCGTCAGGAGCGATACCACCGCTCTTGCCGATCCCCAATCCCGAATCCCGAATCCCTGCTTCAAACTTACTCCGCTCGCGGCTCCTGCCGCTTGCGGTCCTGGGCGGCCTCCATCCTGGATGCCGGGGATGCCGCATGGCATCCCAGTTGGTGGCCGTTCCAGACCTGGAGTGAGCGCGCCCGGAACACCGGGCTGGCCTGCACCAGAAAAACTCCAGAAAGGCGGCACCATCTACGCCGGCTGGCCCCGGGGGGCTGATTAAGCGATCCCGCTGTACCGACGGCGACTCCTTGCCGTGTCGAGCTTCCGTGCCCGTCGTCGGTGTGCGCAGACCGCGCCTGCGGTCTTTGACGGCTTCGCGTCGGGTTGCCCCGGGCGACGCCTTCAAAAGGGTGACACCGGCGCCGCACCTGACGGGCGGCGCCGTGTTGCGATTACTTCAGGGACAGCGAAGCCTGATCGATGGTGACGCCCGGACCCATGGTCGAGCTCACCGAGATCTTCTGCAGGTAGGTGCCCTTCGAGGTCGCCGGCTTGGCCTTGACCAGGTCCAGCAGCAGCGCCTGCAGGTTGCTCTTCAGCGCGTCGTCTTCGAAGCTGGCCTTGCCGATGGTGCAGTGGATGATGCCGGCCTTGTCGGTGCGGTAGCGCACCTGGCCCGACTTGGCGTTCTTGACCGCTTCGGCCGGGTTGGCGGACACGGTGCCGACCTTGGGGTTCGGCATCAGGCCGCGCGGGCCCAGCAGGGTGCCCAGCTTGCCGACGACGCGCATCGCGTCCGGGGTGGCGATGACCACGTCGTAGTTCAGGTCGCCGCCCTGCATCTTCTCGGCCAGGTCGTCCATGCCGACGGCGTCGGCACCGGCGGCCAGCGCCTCATCGGCCTTGGCGCCGGCGGGGGCGAACACGGCCACGCGCACGCTCTTGCCGGTACCGGCCGGCAGCACGGTGGAACCGCGCACCTGCTGGTCGGACTTCTTCGCGTCCACGCCCAGGCGCACGGCCACGTCGACGGCTTCGACGAACTTGGCCTTGCTGGTGGTCTTGACGATCTTCAACGCTTCGTCGATCGAATACGCCTTGCCCGGCTGCACGGCAGCACGGATCGCTTTCTGTCGCTTGGTCTGTGCCATTGCTTAACCCTCCACCGTCAGGCCCATGCTGCGGGCGGAACCCGCAATCGTGCGTACCGCCGCTTCCAGCTCCGCCGCCGTCAGGTCGGCTTCCTTCGCCTTGGCGATCTCTTCGAGCTGCTTGCGGGTCACCTTGCCCACCTTCTCGGTGTTCGGGCGCTTGGAGCCGGAGCTGACGCCCGCGGCCTTCTTCAGCAGCACGCTGGCCGGGGTGCTCTTGGTGACGAAGGTGAAGGTACGGTCCGAGTAGGCCGTGATGATGACCGGAGTCGGCAGGCCCGGCTCCAGCTTCTGCGTGGCGGCGTTGAACGCCTTGCAGAATTCCATGATGTTCAGACCGCGCTGACCCAGCGCAGGACCGACCGGCGGCGAGGGGTTGGCCTGACCGGCCTTCACCTGCAGCTTGATGTAACCGACGACTTTCTTTGCCATTTTAGTGTCTCCGGGTGCTAGCGCCTAAACCGCAGGCTCCCCATCGCGACGGGAAAATCACGTGTCCCGCCATCACGTTTTTGAAGTGCGCAGAAAGCCGCCTTGCGGCGGCTTCCGTTCTGCCCAGCGGCTTGCCTGGACAGGGAGCCGCGCAGTATAGCAGAGATTTTGGCGCCCGGCGCAGCCGCGCCGGAGCGGGGCGGGCTCAGGCCTTCTCGACCTGACCGAATTCCAGTTCCACCGGGGTGGAACGGCCGAAGATCAGCACCGCCACGCGCAGGCGGCTCTTCTCGTAGTTGACTTCCTCGACCACGCCGTTGAAGTCGTTGAACGGGCCGTCGGTGACACGGACCATCTGGCCCGGCTCGAACAGCACCTTCGGACGCGGCTTCTCCACGCCATCCTGAACGCGCTGCAGGATCGCATCGGCCTCTTCGTCGCGGATCGGCAGCGGACGATCGGCGGTACCGCCGATGAAGCCCATCACCTTCGGCGTTTCCTTGACCAGGTGCCAGCTTTCGTTGTCGATGCGCGGAATGCCGCCTTCGTCGTGGGTTTCGATCTGGACCAGCACGTAACCCGGGAAGAACTTGCGCTCGGAACGGCGCTTCTGGCCGGAGCGCATCTCGATCACTTCCTCGGTGGGCACCAGCACGTCACCGAAGCGCTCCTGCATCTCGTCACGCGCAATACGGTCGCGCAGCGCTTGGGCCACGGACTTCTCGAAGCCTGAATAGGCGTGAACGACATACCAACGCTTCACTGCTGCACTCTCCTCAACGGCTCACGAACCACTGCATCAGCTTCTGGATCAGGAAATCGAACCCGCCCAGCAACAGACTCAGAATGATCACCACCACGATCACCACCCAGGTGGTGCGGATGGCTTCCTGGCGGGTCGGCCACACCACCTTGCGCAGTTCGAAACGGGATTCGGACAGGAACTCGCGGCCTTCGCGACCCTTGGCGGTCAGCAGGAACACCGCGGCACCGGCGACCAGACCGGCCACCACCGCCAGTCCGCGCAGCGGACCGGACCAACTCCCCAGCTGTGCAGCACGGCTCGCATCGCCGAACCAGAACCAGACAAACAGGCCGGCGACCACCAGCAACGCAGCGATGACGTACTTGACGATATCGCCACCGACAGAGGCGGCGGGGCCTTTGGAATGCTCGATCTTGCTGTTCATCCGACTCTTGCTGCTATGCGACCGAGGTCACTGGATAGGGAGCGGCAGATTGGCACGCCAGGAGGGACTCGAACCCCCAACCTGCGGTTTTGGAGACCGCTGCTCTGCCAATTGAGCTACTGGCGTGTAGTAAGAACGACTGCACTTCCCTGAGACGGCGAAGGCGGACCGAAGGTTCCGGCCCGCCCTTCGCTGAACCCGACGGCCGTAGCCGCCTGCACCTCGTCGGATTCCGGCGACCGAGACCGCCATCCTGCCGTCGAGCCCGGCGGCCTTCGCCGCCGGAGGGCATTACTTGATGATCTTGGCCACCACGCCGGCGCCGACGGTGCGGCCGCCTTCGCGGATCGCGAAGCGCAGGCCTTCGTCCATCGCCACCGGGTTGATCAGCGTCACCACCATCTTGACGTTGTCGCCCGGCATCACCATCTCCACGCCTTCCGGCAGCTGCACCGCACCGGTGATGTCGGTGGTGCGGAAGTAGAACTGCGGACGGTAGCCCTTGAAGAACGGGGTGTGACGGCCGCCCTCGTCCTTCGACAGCACGTACACCTCGGCTTCGAACTCGGTGTGCGGCTTGATCGAACCCGGCTTGCACAGCACCTGGCCGCGCTCCACGTCGTCACGCTTGGTGCCGCGCAGCAGCAGGCCCGCGTTGTCGCCCGCCTGGCCCTGGTCCAGCAGCTTGCGGAACATTTCCACGCCGGTCACGGTGGTCTTCTGCGTCGCACGGATGCCGACGATTTCGATTTCGTCGCCCACCTTGATGATGCCGCGCTCGATACGACCGGTCACCACGGTGCCGCGGCCCGAGATCGAGAACACGTCTTCCACCGGCATCAGGAACGGCTTGTCCACGTCGCGCTGCGGCTCCGGGATGAACGAATCCAGCGCGTCCACCAGCTTCAGGATCGCCGGCACGCCGATCTCGCTCTGGTCGCCTTCCAGCGCCAGACGGGCCGAACCGTGGATGATCGGGGTGTCGTCGCCCGGGAAGTCGTACTTGCTCAGCAGCTCGCGCACTTCCATTTCGACCAGCTCGAGCAGCTCGGCGTCGTCGACCATGTCGGCCTTGTTCAGGAACACCACGATGTGCGGCACGCCGACCTGGCGCGACAGCAGGATGTGCTCGCGGGTCTGCGGCATCGGGCCGTCAGCGGCCGAGCACACCAGGATCGCGCCGTCCATCTGCGCCGCACCGGTGATCATGTTCTTGACGTAGTCCGCGTGACCCGGGCAATCCACGTGCGCGTAGTGGCGCGTCGGGGATTCGTATTCCACGTGGGCGGTCGAGATCGTGATGCCGCGCGCCTTCTCTTCCGGCGCCGCGTCGATCGCGTCGTACGCCTTGAACTCGCCGCCGAAGCGCTCTGCGCCGATCTTGGTCAGCGCCGCGGTCAGCGTGGTCTTGCCGTGGTCGACGTGACCGATGGTGCCGACGTTGACGTGCGGCTTGGTGCGCTCGAACTTACCCTT
>NZ_NQYT01000005.1:0-9922 GCF_009192935.1 Xanthomonas sp. LMG 12461 | reverse complement strand
ATTCTAGGCGTCGGCCCGGGCAGCGATTGACCCCGGCCCGGGCCGACGCCTAGAATTGCCAGTTCCGCCGGAATAGCTCAGTCGGTAGAGCGGCGCATTCGTAATGCGTAGGTCGCAGGTTCGACTCCTGTTTCCGGCACCAGTCGTACCCAGAAGGCAGCCGCGAGGCTGCCTTCCTGGTGTCTGCGCTCCCGTTTTTCTGCGACGCAGGTTCGTGCGCGCAGCGGCCTGCGACGCCGTGTCGCAGGCGGGTGCGGCAATGTGTCGCACATAAAAACGCGGCCTGGCGCCCGCACGGGCTTGTCAATGACTTCCGGAGTTGCCGCACGGCAGCATAAAATGCGTCGTTGATCGCGCATGCCGGCCCGGATGCCGCGGCGGACGCGGGACAGCCCTCTCTACGGCGCCCCGCCTCCCGCTCCCGCGCGGTCCGCATCCCCTACGCAATTGGATCGTTCGATGATTCCGTTGAAACAACTCCGGCGCTCGCTGCGCTCCGGTCTGTTGCTGCTGGCCGCGCTGCTGCTGGCCGGCTGCAACTCGGCCATCCTCAACCCCAAGGGTCAGATCGGCCACGACGAGAAGACGCTGCTGATCACCTCGGTGGTGCTGATGCTGCTGGTGGTGATCCCGGTCATCGTGATGACCCTGGCCTTCGCCTGGCGCTACCGCGCGTCCAACACCAAGGCCCGCTACGAGCCGAACTGGTCGCACTCCACTGCGATCGAGGTGGTGGTGTGGTCGATCCCGTGCATGATCATCCTGGTCCTGGCGGTGCTGACCTGGCGCTCCTCGCATGCGCTGGATCCGTACAAGCCGCTGGACTCCAAGGTCAAGCCGATCACCATCGAGGCGGTGGCGCTGGACTGGAAGTGGATGTTCATCTACCCGGAGCAGGGCATCGCCACGGTCAACGAGATCGCGTTCCCGGTCGACACGCCGCTGAACTTCAAGATCACCTCCGACACGGTGATGAACTCGTTCTTCATCCCGCACCTGGGCACGCAGATCTACGCGATGGCCGGCATGGAGACCAAGCTGCACCTGATCGCCAACGAGCCGGGCGAGATGTTCGGTCTGTCGGCCAACTACAGCGGCCACGGCTTCTCGAAGATGGGCTTCGCCGCGCATGCCACCGACCGCGCCGGTTTCGACGCGTGGGTGGCCAAGGTCAAGGCCTCGCAGAAGACCCTGGACCAGGCCGAGTTCCAGGTGCTGGCGGCCAACCGCAACGACAAGGCCGCCTACCCGGTGACGTACTACGCCTCGGTGCAGGACGGCCTGTTCAAGTCGTTGATCGACAAATACATGATGGGCAAGGGCCACAAGATGGAAGGCCACGACGCTCATCCGGCATCGGCTGCTGAGCCGGTCGCCATGTGCACTTCTGGAGACAAGTGATGCTAGGCAAACTCACGCTCGAGGCGGTTCCGTACCACGAGCCGATCATCATGGCGGCCCTCGGCGGCGCCGGCCTGCTCGGCCTGCTGGTGGTGGCCGCGGTCACCAAGTACAAGCTGTGGGGCTACCTCTGGAAGGAGTGGTTCACCTCGGTCGACCACAAGCGCATCGGCGTCATGTACATCGTGGTGGCGCTGATCATGCTGCTGCGCGGCTTCGCCGACGCGGCGATGATGCGCACCCAGCAGGCGATCGCGCACGGCGGCAACGAAGGCATCTTCCCGCCGCACCACTACGATCAGATCTTCACCGCGCACGGCGTGATCATGATCTTCTTCATGGCCATGCCGTTCATGACCGGCCTGTTGAACCTGATCGTGCCGCTGCAGATCGGTGCGCGCGACGTGGCGTTCCCGTTCCTGAACTCGCTGAGCTTCTGGCTGTTCGTGGCCGGCGCGGCGCTGGTCAACATCTCCCTGGGCGTGGGCGAGTTCGCGCAGACCGGCTGGCTGGCCTACCCGCCGCTGTCCGGGCTGGAATACAGTCCAGGCGTCGGTGTCGACTACTACATCTGGGCGCTGCAGATCTCGGGCCTGGGCACATTGCTCACCGGCATCAACTTCTTCGTGACGATCATGCGCATGCGCGCGCCGGGCATGACCCTGATGCGCATGCCGATCTTCACCTGGACCGCGCTGATCACCAACATCCTGATCATCGCCGCGTTCCCGATCCTGACCGTGGCGCTGGCGCTGCTGGGTGCGGACCGCTACCTGGGCACGCACTTCTTCACCAACGACGGTGGCGGCAACGCCATGATGTACGTCAACCTGATCTGGATCTGGGGCCACCCGGAGGTCTACATCCTGATCCTGCCGGCGTTCGGCATCTTCTCCGAGCTGATCGCCACCTTCAGCCGCAAGCGCCTGTTCGGCTACACCTCGATGGTGTACGCGACCTCGTGCATCGGCGTGCTGTCGTTCATCGTGTGGCTGCACCACTTCTTCACCATGGGCTCGGGCGCCAACGTCAATGCCTTCTTCGGCATCACGACGATGATCATCTCGATCCCCACCGGCGTGAAGATCTTCAACTGGCTGTTCACCATGTTCCGCGGCCGCGTGCACATGACCGCGCCGGTGCTGTGGACCATCGGCTTCATCATCACCTTCGTCATCGGCGGCATGACCGGCGTGATGCTGGCGATCCCGGCGGTGGACTTCGTGCTGCACAACAGCCTGTTCCTGATCGCGCACTTCCATAACGTGATCATCGGCGGCGTGGTGTTCGGCTACCTGGCGGGCCTGACCTACTGGTTCCCGAAGGCGTTCGGCTTCAAGCTCAACGAGAAGCTGGGCAAGGCCTCGTTCTGGTGCTGGATCATCGGCTTCTTCATCGCCTTCATGCCGCTGTACGTGCTCGGCTTCATGGGCATGACCCGGCGCATGAACAGCTACAACCATCCGGAGTGGGCGCCGTGGCTGATGGTGGCCGCGGTGGGTGCGGCGATCATCGGCACCGGCATCTTCCTGAACCTGGTGCAGATCGGCTACAGCATCTGGAAGCGCAAGGAGAACATGGACCTGACCGGCGACCCGTGGGATGGCCGCACCCTGGAGTGGGCGACCTCCTCGCCGCCGCCGTTCTACAACTTCGCGGTGCTGCCGCACATCGACGACCGCGACCAGTTCTGGGAAGACAAGCTCAAGGGCAAGGGCTGGCCGCGTCCGGCCAAGTACGAACCGATCCACATGCCGCGCAACACGGCGGCGGGCTTCTGGATCGGCGCCTTCAGCATCGTCATGGGCTTCGGTCTGACCTGGCACATCTGGTGGATGGCGGTGATCGGCCTGGTCGGCATGATCGGCAGCTTCATCGCGCGCACCTTCGATGACGACATCGATTACTGGGTCCCGGCGGAGGAAGTGGAGCGCATCGAGAACGCGCGCTTCGCCCTGCTGGAACAGCAACACGCGGCCAACGCCGCAAAGGCGGTCTGAACCATGGCTTCCACGACGCTCGATTCCCACGCCGCCCACGCGGGCGGCCACGACCACGACCACGAACATCACGACGCGGGCGGCAACACCGTCTTCGGGTTCTGGGTCTACCTGATGAGCGACTGCCTCATCTTCGCCGGCCTGTTCGCCACCTATGCGGTGCTGGCCGGCGCGACGGTGGACGGCCCGACCGCCAAGGAACTGTTCGACCTGAAGTTCGTGCTGGTGGAAACCTTCCTGCTGCTGTTCAGCAGCCTGGGCTTCGGCCTGGCGATGATCTCGGCGAACAAGCGCAGCATGGGCGGCCTGTACGGCTGGCTGGCGGTCACCGCGGCGCTGGGCCTGGGCTTCCTGGGCATGGAGCTCTACGAGTTCCACCACCTGATCGAAGAGGGCGCCGGCCCCGGCCGCAGCGCGTTCCTGTCGGCCTTCTTCACCCTGGTCGGCACCCACGGTCTGCACGTGGCCTCGGGCCTGCTGTGGATGACCGTGCTGGTGATCCAGATCGCCAGGAACGGCCTGACCCCGCGCAACATGACCCGCCTGGCGTGCCTGAGCCTGTTCTGGCACTTCCTGGATGTGATCTGGATCGGCGTGTTCACCATCGTCTACCTGCTGGGAGCGCTGTAATGGCCAACCATCATTCCTCCGACACGCACGCCGAGCACGGCCATGGCGGCGGCCTGAAGTCCTACCTGGTCGGCTTCGTGCTGGCGGTGATCCTGACCGTGATCCCGTTCGGCATGGTGATGAGCGGGGCGTTCCCGCGCGGCGTCACCGTCATCGTCATCGCGGTGCTGGCCGCGGTGCAGATGCTGGTGCACCTGATCTACTTCCTGCACATGGACCGTTCGGCCGAACAGCGCTCCAACGTGCACGTGGGCCTGTTCTCGCTGCTGATCATCGGCATCGTGGTGGTCGGCTCGCTGTGGGTGATGCACAACCTCAACGTCAACATGATGCACTGAGGGCGGGCACCGCCGCAGGTTCGCGAAGGCCGCCTCCGGGCGGCCTTTTGCGTTCTACGGTCCGGTGCGGCCGCCCTGGAAGGCGCAGATGGCCGATGGGCGCGCCGCCGTCAGCTGCGGTCCGAGCCGAGCGTCGCGGAGAGTTTCAGCAGGACCTGCGCGTCTTCCGCGCTGAGGCGATCGAGCAGCCAGGTTCTGACCGCGGCGGCGTGGATCGGCCGCGCCGCCGCGATTTTCTCCCGGCCCAGGACGGTGATGGCCACCGTCACCACGCGCGGTTCTGCGTCGCTGCGGCGGACCAGGCCGCGCGTCTGCATCCGGGTGAGTTGATGCGACAGCCGGCTCTTGTGCCACCCCATGGAATCGGCGAGCGCCTGCTGGCGCAGCTCGCCCTTGCCCAGGTCCACCAGCCGCGACAGCACGCCGAAGTCGCTGCCGGTCAGGCCGGCGTGGTCGGCCAGGTCCTTTTCGACGGCGGCCATCACCGTCTGGCCCATCTGCTTGAAGGCGTGCCAGATCGCCAGTTCGCCTGCGGAGAGTCGTGCGTGCTTCATGCGGATCACCATAGGCGGCGCTGGTTGACATGGCAACCCGAACGGCGTATCTCTAGGTTGACATGACAACCTTTGCGTGGCCGCTGGCAGGCGTGCGATGCCAGCCGAGCGGACACGCGGTTCCTGGAGGCGATGGCGATGTCTGCAATGACGTTCGCAGGTGTGGATGTGGTGATGACCGGCGGCAGCGACGGTATCGGGTTCGGCCTCGCGCGGCGCTTTCTGGCCGCGGGCGCAAACGTGCTGGTCACAGGCCGCGATGCAGGCAAGCTCGACCGCGCGGCCCAGGCCGCGCCCGGTCTGCAGACCCTGGTCAACGACATCGGGGTCGCCGAAGAGCGCGAGCGACTGGCGCAGTACCTGCGAGCGCGGCATCCCGGGCTGCGCGTGGTCGTCAACAACGCCGGCATCCAGCGGCGCGTCGCGCTCGCCGACGACCAGGCGCCCTGGGCCGAGCGCCAGCGCGAGATCGACATCCTGTTCGCTGCCGTCGTGCATCTGAACCATTTGCTGGTCCCGCTGTTGCTGCAGCATGGCGAGCCTGCACTGATCGCCAATGTCTCCTCAGGCGGCGCCTTCGTTCCGCAGCCGTTCGCCCCGGTCTACAGCGCCTGCAAGGCCGCGCTCCACAGCTATACGCGCAATCTCCGCTTCGCGCTTGCCGCGACGCCGGTCAGGGTCGTCGAGATCATTCCGCCCGCGGTCCGCACCGCGCTGGCGGGCCCGGGCATGGCCCATGGCGCGGACCTGGACGACTTCTGCGACGCCATCTTCGCCGGCCTCGCGGCGGGGCAGGCCGATGAGCTCGGCTTCGGAATGACCGATTCGGCGGAGTTTCGGCAGCGTCTCGACGTGGAGCGTGCCGCGTTCGATGGATTCTCCGGGCGTTTTCCTGTTCGCAGGTACTGAAGCGGCGGCGCCGGTGCAACCGGCGCGCCGGGGTTGTCCCGCTCACGCCATGCAAGGCGCGTCGGTGAGTTCGCACAACGGCAGCCAGGTCGGCACGCCGTCGCTGTTGCGGATCAACAGGCCCAGTTGCCCATGTTGCTGCAGCGGCTGGGCGTAGACCGGCGCGATGCCGGGTGCCGCGTGGGCGGGCGCCGCCGCCGTCGCCGTTGCCGGGAAGGCGCTGGCCAACAGGGTCTGTGGCCGTGCCGCGCGCAAGGTGGCGACCAGGCCGGCCGGGTCGCCATGCAGCAGCGCGTGGTGGCATAGCGCAAGCAGGCAGCCCTCGTCCTCGCGCGGGGCGGCGGCGGGCCGCGCCGGCGTTTCTGGCGGTGCGACGCGCACGCGCTGCAACAGACGACGCAAGTGCTGGCGCGAGGCGCTTTCGCTGCGTGCCGACAGCGCCGCCAGCTCGGCGTGGCGAAAGTCGAACGCTTCGGCGAGCAGCACCAGCGCCACGTCGCCGGGCGGCAGGGTGCGCACCAGGTGGGCCAGCGCCTGTGCGACCGCGTCGCGGTGCAGGGCGTGCTGCGCCGGTTCTTGCGTCGGCCCGGCCTCCAGCAGCGCCGGGTCCTGTGCGGCGCGTTCCAGCACGCTGCGGTAGCGGGCGCGGCGGCGCAGGCGGTCGATGCACAGGTGCCGCAGCACCGTGGTCATCCATGCGTCGCCGCCATTCGCCGGCAACGGCCCCTGGGCGGCACGCAGATAGGTCTCCTGCACCAGGTCCTCGGCGTCCTGGCCCTGGCCGAGCCAGCGGTGCGCCAGGGCCAGCAACTGGCGGCGCAGCGCCTCGCCGTCGGCCGGCGTGGGCGTGTCGGTCGGAGATGTCACGTCGCAGCCCCGTCGTTCGTTGGGAGGGACACCCACCATACATGGAGACAGGCCGATGCTGCGTTCCGACGAAACGTCCCCCGCCGCGCCCTCCGCGCAATCGCCGTCCGCCGCCTTCCTCGAGGAAAAGGCGTTCCGCGCGCGGACCCTGCTGCTGTTCGGCACCATCACCGACGCCAGCGCCTACCAGACGGTGCGCCATCTGCTGGCGCTGGATGCCGAGTCCGATGCGCCGATCGCGATGATCGTGTCCTCGCCGGGCGGGCATCTGGAATCCGGCGACGCCATCCACGATGCGCTGCGCTTCATTTCCGCCCCGGTCGACATGATCGGCTCGGGTTGGGTCGGCAGCGCGGCCACGCACGTGTTCCTGGGCGTGCCGCGCGAGCGCCGGGTGTGCCTGCCGCAGACCCGGTTCCTGATCCATCAGCCCAGCGGCGGCGCCGGCGGCCCGGCCAGCGACATCGCCATCCAGGCCAGCGAGATCCTCAAGGCGCGCGCCCGCATCGCCAAGGTCATTGCCCGCGAGACCGGCCAGCCGCTGGAGCGCGTGGAGACCGACATCGAGCGCGACTGCTGGATGTCGGCGCAGGAGGCGATGGACTACGGCCTGGTCTCGCGCATCGTCGAGCGGCGCAGCCAACTGGCCGGGCGCTGAGGGCTCCGGCCAATGCGGCAGGCGCCGTGCGCGGCGATCGCCGCGGGCATGACCTATGGCATGGCACGCGGCGGCGGCGCAGGCATAGCATGGGAGTTTGCCTGTCCGCTGTCGTTCGCCCCCCTGGAGATCCCATGAACAAGTCCACCGCCTGGATGGCGCCGTTGCTGCTGGCCGCCACTGTCGCGTTCCAGGCCTCGGCGCAGACCGCCCCGCCGCGCGACGTGCCCTTCGCCGGTACGTTGAAGATCGATGTCGATGCCACCGATCTGGCGCACCGTATCTTCCGCGTGCGCAGCACCATCCCGGCCACGCCGGGGCCGATGACCCTGCTGTATCCGCAGTGGATCCCCGGCAACCATTCGCCGACCGGCCCGATCGACAAGCTCGCCGGGCTGGTGATCAAGGCCAACGGCAAGGTGTTGCCGTGGACGCGCGACCAGTTCGACGTCTATGCGTTCAAGATCGACGTGCCCGCCGGCGTCAGCGAGATCGTCGCCGAGTACCAGTTCCTGTCCTCGCAGGGCGACGGCCAGGGCCGGGTGATGATGACCCCGGAGATGCTCAACCTGCAGTGGAACACCACCGCGCTGTATCCGGCCGGGGTGTACGCGCGCAACATCAAGGCGCAGGCCAGCGTGACCCTGCCGGCCGGCTGGAGCTACGCCACCGCGCTGGAGACCGCCACGCGCAGCGGCGATACGGTGACCTTCAAGCCGATCGATTTCGACGACCTGGTCGATTCGCCGATGTTCGCCGGCAAGTACTACAAGCGCATCGTGCTGGACGACAAGGGCAAGGCGCCGGTGGCGCTGAACGTGTTCGCCGACAAGCCCAAGTCGCTGGAGGCCAAGCCCGAGCAGGTCAAGGCGCACGTGGCCCTGGTGCAGCAGATGGACAAGCTGTACGGTGCGCGCCACTTCGACCACTACGAGTTCCTGCTGGCGTTGACCGACAAGCTCGGCGGCATCGGCCTGGAGCATCACCGCTCCAGCGAGAACAGCGGCCCGCTCGACTACTTCACCGAGTGGGACAAGAGCTGGGAGATGCGCGACCTGCTCGCGCACGAGTTCAACCACTCCTGGAACGGCAAGTACCGGCGCGGCGCCGACCTGGCCACGCCCAACTTCAACGTGCCGATGGGCGACAGCCTGCTGTGGCTGTACGAGGGCCAGACCCAGTTCTGGGGCGAGGTGATCGCCGCGCGCGCAGGGCTGTGGACCCAGGACCAGGCCCGCGACATGCTGGCCAACGTCGCCGCGGTCTACCAGCGCGGCCGTCCCGGCCTGGCCTGGCGCGCGCTGCAGGACACCACCAACGACCCGACCATGTCGATGCGCCGGCCGCGCGCCTATCGCAGCTACCAGTTGAGCGAGGACTACTATTCCGGCGGGCAGATGGTCTGGCTGGAGGTCAACGCCAAGCTGCGCGAGCTCAGCGGCGGCAAGCGCTCGCTGGACGATTTCGCCAAGGCGTTCTTCGGCATGCACGACGGCGCCTGGGACGTGAACACCTACACCTTCGACGACATCGTCGCCACGCTCGATGGGATCGCCAAGTACGACTGGGCGAGCCTGCTGCGCAGCCGTCTCGATGAGCACGGGTCGCTGGTCGGCGGGATCGAGGCCAGCGGCTGGAAGCTGGTCTATACCGATCAGCCGAACGCGGCCAGCAAGACCTCCGAGGCGCGCAACAAGAGCCTGGACCTGAGCTACTCGCTCGGCCTGAGCCTGGACGAGCAGGGCCGGGTGCAATCCGTGCTGTGGGACAGCCCGACGTTCAACGCCGGCATCATCGCCGGCAACCGCGTGGTCGCAGTCGGCGGCCGCGAGTACAGCGCCGAGGCGCTCAAGGACGCGGTCACCGCGGCCAAGGGCGGCAGCACGCCGATCGAACTGCTGGTCAAGCGCGGCGACCGCTACGACACCTTGCGCATCGCCTACTACGGCGGCCTGCAGTATCCGCACCTGGAGCGCATCGCCGGCACGCCGGATCGCCTGAGCGAGTTGTACAAGGCGCGTTGATGTTGGCCGATGCCGCCGACGACCCGGCGCGCCATGGCGCGCCGGGTGGTAGGCACGGTGTGTCATGGCGTCTTGATGTGGATCTTCCGGCTGCTGCGGATCGCCCAAGGCCGCAGCGACGCCATTCCTGCAGCCAGCGGAGCGTCGTGTGGGAGCGACTTCAGGCGTGACGGGGAGAAAGGGAACGCCTCCCAGGCAGCGTGCAGTCGGGACTGAAGTCCCTGCCACAAGGCATCGTCTGGGCGCATCGTGTAGTAGCGGCTTCAGCCGCGATCGGGCATTACCGGTAACGCCAGGTCGCGGCTGAAGCCGCTCCTTGTATCTGGACATGTCGCCCCTAAACAGGCGTCATGTCTTCCGACTGATCATCGGAGGAGGTGCGGGAGGTCCAGTCGCTCCTAAAGCTTCGAGCTTGCATCGTAGATCGGCTCCGCCCTCCACATGCTGGCCCTTGTGTGTCCGAACGGTATCCAGAGTCCGCCCGCGGGCGTGAACTCGCATCGACAAGGCAGGACCGGGCCCAGCGCCGATCATGACCCTA
>NZ_NQYT01000049.1:0-100643 GCF_009192935.1 Xanthomonas sp. LMG 12461 | reverse complement strand
CGCTGACTGCGCGGTCTACCGGCGCAGTCGGCCTCCCCCCTTCCCCCCACCCCCCCCGGCGGGCCCCTTCTCCCGGGGGAGAAGGAGGTACAAGCCCCTCTCCCTGCGGGAGAGGGGTTGGGGGTGAGGGTACGGACGCGAAGCGCATGCTGCATGTTGACTGCGCGAGGCTTCGCCCGCGCCCTCGGCTGTCTCTTCGGCGCGCCGCGCTCGCAATACCTCTTGGAAGAGCGTCGTTGGTCATGGCATGCCGCTGCACTGGTTGGGGTGCATGCTCTGACGAGCGGCTATGATGGGGACAGTTGCCACGGACCCGACCATGTTCCCCAGACTTCCGCCCGTCACCCAAGCGCTGCTGATCGGCAACGTCGTGGTATTCCTGCTGCAGATGCTGTTCGGCATGGACACCTTCTCGCCCTTCATGTTGTGGCCGATCGGTGCCTTCGATGCGTTCTCGCCCGGGCAGAACTTCCAGCTCTGGCAGTTGCTGACCTACGGTTTCCTGCACGGCGACTTCATGCATCTGCTGTTCAACATGCTGGCGCTGTACATGTTCGGCGGGCCGCTGGAGCAGACCTGGGGCAACAAGCGCTTCCTGACCTACTACCTGGTCTGCGTGGTCGGTGCCGGCCTGTGCCAGTTGCTGGTCGGCTGGTGGATGCTCAGCAACGGCAACGAGCCGTATCCGACCCTGGGCGCCTCCGGTGGCATCTTCGGCCTGCTGCTGGCGTTCGGCATGCTGTTCCCGAACCAGCGGGTGATGCTGCTGTTCCCGCCGATCCCGATGAAGGCGCGCACCTTCGTGATCGTGTTCGGCGCGCTGGAACTGCTGATGGGCTTCACCGGCTGGCAGCCGGGCGTGGCGCATTTCGCGCATCTGGGCGGCATGTTGTTCGGCTGGCTGATGATCCGCTACTGGCGCGGCCAGCCGCCGTTCGGCAAGCGCAAGCCGCCGCGTCCGCGCATCGTGCGCTGAGCGAAAACGCCTGCCGTTGCTGCGCTCCGCAAGCGCCGGCGCGGCGGCACGTTTTCCCGACCCCTGAACGCAAGACGGCGCGGTTGCCCGCGCCGTCTTGCTGTGTGTGCCTGGCCGGCGGCTAGCGCCGGCACCGGCTCACGGCCACAGGTGGATCTGTTCGGCCTCGCTGCGCACCATCGGCTGGCCGGGCTTGCAGGTGAAGGTCGCGGCGAAGGCGGGCAGGTTGGCCAGCGCGCCGTTGGTGCGCCAGCGGCCGGGCGCGTGCACGTCGGCGGTGACCCGCTGCACGGCTTCGTTCGGCGACAGCTGCTGCGCCCACAGGCCGGCCCAGGCCTTGTAGAACGCCTGCTTGCTTGCCTCGTTGGCGGTCGGTTGCGCAGCGCTGTAGGCCTGCCAGGCCAGTTCGACGCTGCCGATGTCGGTCAGGTCCTCGTCCTGGGTCAGCGGGCCGTTGACCTTGGCGCCCTTCACCCCCGGGAAGTCGTAGGCGCCGTACTGCGCGGCGGTACGGGCGGCCAGCGCGTTCCAGGCGCTCTTGTCTTCCGGGGTCCACCAGTTGCGCAACTGGCCCTGCGCGTCGACCTGGCTGCCCTTGCTGTCGATGGCGCCGATCAGCTCGTGCGCGACCATCGCGCCGTAGGCGCCGTACAGCGTCGCGGCGTCGCCGCCGGCCGCGTACACCGGCGGCTGCAGCACCGCGGCGGTGACGATCAGGCGGTTCTGGGCGATGTCGTAGGTCAGCGCCGGCTGCTGCGGCAGCACGTCCCAGCGGCGGTCGGCGTTGCCCTTGCCGATGCGCTTCATCTCCTCGCGGTGACGCCAGGTGGAGGCGATCAGCATGTTGCCGCCGAAGCTGCCGCGGCCCATCGGCTGCAGGGTGTAGTCGAGGTCGCGGCGCGGCGCGCCGACCTCGATCTTCAGCGCGGCCAGCTTGGCCTGCGCCTCGGTGCGCGCCGGCTCGCTCAGCCAGGTGCTGCGCTTGACCGCGGCGATCTGCGCGTCGCGCACCTGGTCGGCGATGGTTTCGGCCTGGCGGCGGGTGTCGGCCGACAGGTAGCGGGCCACGTACTCGCGGCCCAGCATCGGGCCGGCGGCGACGTTGATCGCGTCCAGCACCTGCGCCCAGCGCGGCGGCGGCGCGACCTGGCCCTGCAGCACGCGGCCGCGGAACTCGAAGCTGGCGTCGCGGAAGCTCTTGGACAGGTACGGCGCCATCGCATCGCCCACGCGCCAGCGCAGGTAGGCCTTCCACTGCTCGGGCTTGATGCTGACGATCATGCCGTCGAGCTGCTTGAACATGTCCGGGTCGGCCATCGACACCAGGTCGTCGTTGACGCCCTGCGCCTTGAGGAAGGCGTCGAGCTGCAGGTTGCGGTACTGCTTGTTCAATTCCTTGGTCGAGATCGGCGCGTAGTTGTTGAACGGGTTGTTGATGCCGGCCAACGACTTGGCGCTGCGCGCCAGCGCGGTCTCGATCTGCAGCACCGACTGCGCGTCGGCCTCGAGGCGGTCGGCCGGGGTGCCGGTCAGGGTCAGAATCTGCTTGACGTAGGTGCGGTAGCGGCCCATCAGCGCCATGGTGTCGGCGTCGGTGCGGGTGTAGAACGCCGGGTCGGGCAGGCCCATGCCGCCCTGCATGAAGTAGCCGATGTGGCGGTCCAGCGCCTTCAGGTCGACGTCGGCGCCGAAGTTGAACGCGACCGGGATGCCGATCTGGTGCAGCGCGGCGATCGAGGCCGGCACGTCCTTGGCCTTCTTGATCGCATCGATGCGGCCGAGCAGCGGCGCGATCGGGTTGGAGCCGTCCTTCTCCACCGCGGCCTCGTCCAGGCCGCTGGCCCAGAAATCGCCCAGCGCCTTCTGCACCGCGTTCTGCGGCGACTGCATGGAGGCGTCGAGCAGGTCGCGCTGCTGTTGCTGGGTGCGCTCGGCCAGCTGGCCCAGCGCGGTGACCGCGCCGGTCTGCGGCACCGGGTTCTGCTTCAGCCAGTCGGCGTTGGCGTCGTCGTAGAAGTCGCTGCAGGCGGCGCTGATCGGCGGGGCCTTGGGCGCGGCGGCGCGCTTCTTCTTGGGCGCGGCATCGGCGGCGGAAGCGAGGGCGATCAGGCCGAGGGCGACGGCGAGGGCAAGCGGACGGGCATTGGGCATCGGGAACGCATCCGGTCAGGATTAAAGTCGGCGGAGTTTAACAAGCCGCGGTGTGCAACTGTGGCGATGATGCGCGTCCACGTCCCCATCGGATTCAGCGAGGGACGCCGGCAGGCACGGGCGCCGGTGGCCGGGCAGGGCGGTCGGCATCGCCACCGCCGTCGCAGGCCGACGCCCACGCAAAGAAAAGGCCCGGACAAGCCGGGCCTTTTCGCGGGACGGCGGTGACGCCGTCGCTTACCAGATCACCACGCGCTTGTCGCCGCTGCGCACCATCGGCGCGCCCGGCTTGCACTGGAACGCGGTGGCGAAGGCCTCCAGGTTCGACGGCGCGCCGATCGCGCGGAACTGCGCCGGGGCGTGCGGGTCGGTGGTCAGGCGCACCATCGCGTTCTGCGGGGTGTACTTGGTACGCCACACGGTGGCCCAGTTGATGAAGAAGTTCTGGTCGCGGCTCATGCCGCCGACCTTCGGGTCGTCCTTGCCCTCGGTGGCCTTCTTCATGGCGTCGTAGGCGGTGGTGATGCCGCCCAGGTCGGCGATGTTCTCGCCCAGGGTCAGCTTGCCGTTGACGTGCTTGCCGTCGACCTCGTAGCCGTCGAACTGCTGCACCAGCTTGCCGGTGAGCGCGGAGAACTTCTTGGCGTCGGCCGGGGTCCACCAGTTCTCGAAGTTGCCGGTCGGCCCGAAGCGCGCGCCCTGGTCGTCGTAACCGTGGGTCATCTCGTGGCCGATCACCGCGCCGATGCCGCCGTAGTTGAACGCGTCGTCGGCCTTGGGGTCGAAGAACGGCGGCTGCAGGATCGCCGCCGGGAACACGATCTCGTTCTGCAGCGGGTTGTAGTAGGCGTTGACCGTCTGCGGGGTCATGCCCCACTCGGTCTTGTCCACCGGCTTGCCGATCTTGCTGAGGTTGTACTTGTAGTTGAACGCGGTGGCGGCGCGCACGTTGTCCAGGTAGCTGTCGCGCTGGGTGCTCAGGCTGGCATAGTCGCGCCACTTGTCCGGGTAGCCGATCTTCGGGGTGAAGGTCTTCCACTTGTCCAGGGCCTTGGCCTTGGTCTCGTCGCTCATCCAGGTCAGCTTCTCCAGGCGCGCCTTCAGCGCCTGACTCAGGTTCTCGACCAGTTGCTGCATCTTGGCCTTGTCGTCCGCCGAGAAGGCGACCTTGACGTACATCTGGCCCATCGCCTCGCCGGCGCCTTCGTTGATGCTGCCGAGCACGCGCTTCCAGCGCGGCTTCATCTCGGCCTGGCCGTTGAGTTCCTTGCCGTAGAAGGCGAAGTTTTCCTGCGCGAAGGCGTCGCTCAGGTACGGCGAGGCGCTGTCCACGGTGTGGAAGCGCAGGTAGGCGCGCCACACCGACGGGTCGGTGTCGCCCAGCGCCTTGCTCACTTCCTGGTGGAAGGCCGGGATCGCCAGCGAGAACTTCTCCGGCACGGCCACGCCCTGCGACTCGAAGAACTTGGTCCAGGGGAAGTTCGGGGTCAGCTTGTCGGCGTCGGCCGGGGTGACCGGGTTGTAGGACAGCTCGGCGTCGCGCGAGAGCTGCTCGCTGGACTTGGACACCTTGGCCAGGCGCGTTTCCAGCGCCACCACGTCCTGCGCCTGCTTGGCCGCGTCGGCCGCCGGCACGCCGGCCAGCTCCAGCACCTTGGCCACGTGCGCCTGGTAGGCCTTGAGCTTGTCCTGCTTGTCGGCGTCGAAGTAGTAGCTGCGGTCGGGCAGGCCGAGGCCGCCCTGCATGGCGTAGGCCATGTTCATCGCCGAATTCTTGAAGTCCGCCTCGGCGCCGAAGCCGAACAGGCCGTTCTCGCCCTTGGCCGCGCTCTGGCGCAGGTACTCGGCCACTGCCGGGCCGTCCTTGAGGCCGTCGATCGCGGCCAGGTCGGCCTTCAGCGGCGCGATGCCCTGGGCGTTGATCTTGGCTTCGTCCATGCCCGAGGACCAGAAGTCGCCGACGATCTTCTCCACGCCCTGCGGGTTGGCCGCGGCGGCGGCCTGTTCGGCCAGCTGGTGCTGCGCCGCGACCGAGCGCTCGTCCAGGATCGAGAACGCGCCCCAGCTGCTGCGGTCCTTGGGGATCTCGTTGGCGGCCAGCCACTTGCCGTTGACGTAGCCGTTGAAGTCGTCGCAGGCGTTCTTGCTGGCGTCCAGGTCGTCGACGTTGAAGGCGTTGTAGGCCGGCAGCTTGCTGGTGTCGAGCTTGAGGTCGGTCGACGCCGCGGCCGGGGCGGCGGCCGGCGCGGACTTGGCGGCGTCGGCGGCGGGCGCGGCGCTCTCGGGCTTGTTGCAGCCGGTCAGCGCGGCGCTCACGGCCAGGGTCAACAGCAGCATCTTGGGATTGCGAAGGGTCACAGGCAGGCTCCAGGCCGACGTGGATAAAGGAATGGCCCGCACGGGCCGTGGCGAGACTCTACGCCGCCACTGCAGGTTTCAGGGGTGTCGAAGGTCATGGGTGGCCCTGGCCATTGGGCCGCAGGACGGCGTTGCCGCCTGCCATCGGCAGGCCCGCCGGCGCTGGCTTACCATGCGGTCATGACCCGCGAACCGCCATGCGATGCCCTGATCGTCGGCGCCGGCCACAACGGCCTGGTCTGCGCCGCCTACCTGGCGCGGGCCGGCTGGAAGGTGACGGTGCTGGAACGGCGCGGCGTGGTCGGCGGCGCCGCGGTGACCGAGGAGTTCCACCCCGGGTTCCGCAACTCGGTGGCGTCCTACACGGTGTCGCTGCTGCAGCCCAAGGTGATCGACGATCTCGACCTGGCCGGGCACGGCCTGCGCATCGTGCCGCGCCGGCGCAACAACTTCCTGCCGTTGCCGGATGGACGTTATCTGCTGACCGGCGCCGGCCACACCCAGGCCGAACTGGCCAAGTTCTCCGCGCGCGACGCCGCGCGCCTGCCGGCCTACGAGGCGCGGCTGGAGGGCATCGCCGACGTGCTGCGCGCGCTGGCGTTGCAGCCGGCCCCCAACGTCACCGATGGCGGCTGGCTGCAGGCACTGCCCGAGCTGCTGCGCGCCGGCCGCCTCGGGCGCCGCCTGCATGCGCTGGACGCGGAACTGCGCCAGGACCTGCTGGACCTGTTCACCATCTCCGCCGCCGAGTATCTGCAGCGCTGGTTCGAGAGCGACGCGGCGCAGGCGCTGTTCGGTTTCGACGGCATCGTCGGCAACTACGCCAGCCCGTACACGCCGGGATCGGCCTATGTGCTGCTGCACCACGTGTTCGGCGAGAGCAACGGGGTGAAAGGCGCCTGGGGCCATGCGCTGGGCGGCATGGGCGCGATCACCCAGGCCATGGCCCGCGCGGCCACTGCGGCCGGCGCGCGCATCCGCACCGATGCGGGCGTGCGCGAGATCCTGGTCGAGGGCGGACGTGCGGTCGGCGTGGTCACCGAGCAGGGCGAGCGCCTGCGGGCGCGGCACGTGGTCGCCAACGTCAATCCCAAGCTGCTGTACGAACGCCTGCTCGATCCGGCGCACGTGCCGGCCGCCACCCGCGAGCGCATGGCGCACTGGCGCTGCGGTTCCGGCACGTTCCGCATGAACGTGGCGCTGTCGCGGCTGCCCAGTTTCAGCGCGCTGCCGGGGCCGGGCGACCATCTCACCGCCGGCATCGTGCTGGCGCCTAGCCTGGACTACATGGACCGCGCCTACCACGACGCGCGCCGGCACGGCTGGTCGCGCGAACCGATCGTCGAACTGCTGATTCCCAGCACCCTGGACGATGGCCTGGCGCCGCCCGGCCAGCACGTGGCCAGCCTGTTCTGCCAGCACGTCGCGCCGCTGTTGCCGGACGGGCGCAGCTGGGACGCGCACCGCGAGGAGGTCGCCGACCTGATGATCGCCACCGTCGAGCGCTACGCGCCGGGCTTCGCCGCCTCGGTGCTGGGCCGGCAGGTGCTGAGCCCGCTGGACCTGGAGCGCACCTTCGGGCTGATCGGCGGCGACATCTTCCACGGCGCGCTGAGCCTCAACCAGTTGTTCAGTGCCCGGCCGATGCTTGGCCAGGCGGCGTATCGCGGTGCGATTCCCGGTCTGTTCCTGTGCGGCTCCGGCACCCACCCCGGCGGCGGCGTGACCGGCGCGCCCGGCCACAATGCGGCGATGGCGCTGTTGCGGCGTTAGGGTCGGTCGAGGCGCCAAGCTGGCTACTGGCGGATAGATATTCGTGCGGGGCGTAGGCCGGGCAGGGGGCAGCGGTGAGCCTGATGGCCGCTGATCGTTGGATCGGCAGGCGCCGCATGCGCGCACGGCCGGCGCGATGACCTGATCTGCCGACGCTTGCCGTGGTCCTGGTTTTCTTCACGAAGGCGGTCTATGCCACGGGAGTCGGTCGAGCACGTCGGCTACATCGTGATCTTTTTCGATCGCGGCTTGGCCGGCGCCTGAACAACAACCTGTTTCCGTCAGTGCTGGACGAAGCCTTCAGAACTACATCGTCCGTCGATTCACGACGACAACACCATGCGCGGATGCACTTTCCTGTCTCTTGACCACGCTGTTTCAAACAAAAAAGGGGCGGCCAATGGCCGCCCCTTCGATTGCTGCAAAAACGACTGTTTAGAACTTGTACTGCACGCGGGCGAAGACCGTGCGGCCGTACCAGTCGTACTGCGATGCGTACAGCGGCGTGTTGCCGTAGCGCGTGCCGGCGCCGGTGGAAATCAGGTCCGGCGCCTTGTCGAACAGGTTACGCACGCCGACCATGATGCCCCAGTCGCCCTGTTCGTATGCAACGGACGCATTGTGCAGGACCTGCCAGCCGGCCTCGATGTCGCGTGTTGCGTTCTGATACCCCTGATACGTGAAAGTGGGATCCAGGTCCCGATTGCGTGTGGTGCTGACGTAGCTGGCTTGATAGCTGAAGGTCCAGTCACCGCGCTTCAGATCCGCCGACATCAGGCCCACGGTCTTCGGGCGGCCGATGTAGCCGACCTGGTTGCTCGAGGTGAGTCCGCTTTCCGCAGCGCTGTCGAACAACTGCAGCACGTCTTCCATCGTGTACGTGACCTGTGCCTCCAGCGACAGCTTGCCGAAGGAGAAGTCGTTGTCGTAATTCATCTGCAAGTCGTAGCCGCGGGTACGCTCGCGGTTGATGTTGATGTACTTGTTGTAGATGGTGGTGATGGTGTTCGGCGAGGCGGGATCGGTCGGGCTGTTACGGACGAACTGATTGCAGAACGCGTTCGGATACACCGCCGACCCATAGCAGCCATTGATGATGTCGAACTCGTTGAGCTGCGAGATCTCGCCCCGGATGTCGTAGTCGAAATAGTCGACTGCCACGCTCAGATTGGCGAACTCGGGCGTCCATACCATGCCAAGCGTCTTGGCCTTTGACGTCTCCGGCTTCAGCGTGCCCTGACCACCACGGCCATACACGGTCGCCGATGCGCCGCCACCTGCGTAGTCGGAGGGGATGCCGGCCGCCGCGCAATTCTTCTGAATGAAAGTATTGTTGCTTTCACCCCACAGGATGCAGGGGTCGATTGTCGTCTGCGATTGATACCCCGTCTGATCGCCCAGGTACAACTCGTACAGGCCCGGCGCCCGATACGAAGTACCGATGCTGCCACGCACGCGCAGGGATGGAATGATCTGCCAATTAAGGCCGGCCTTCCAAACCTCATCCGAATCGGCGACGGAGTTGTACTTGAACGCCCGGCCGGATAGGTTGACTGAGAGCGATTCGATGCCCGGCTTGTTCTTGAGCAGTGGGACGTCGAATTCCACGAAGGCTTCACGGACATTGTCCGTGCCCTTGGTCTCCTTCGCTGAGCTGTAGCCCCAGATATCGCCCGATGTGGTTAGCGCATCGGGTTGGTCATCGATCTTGGTGTGCCGGTATTCGACACCGAACGCGGCGCCGACATCGCCCGCGGGAAGCGCAAACAGGTTGCCGGTGACAACTGCATTGACGATGGCTTGATCGTAGACGGTGTTGCCCTTGGTGTTGACGCCGATGGCGTTCTCCAGCTCACGCATGCGTTCGCCACTGAGAAAGCCAGGATCGAAGTAGTTCACCGGCGCGTCGCCATCCACATAGGCCAGATCGCCAGTGCGCGACGTCTGGATGTCGTTGTGCCGGTAGTCACCGTCCGACCGCGAGTAGCTCGCATTGACCTCCCAGCTCCAGCTATCGCTTCCCTTGAAGGCGCCATCGAACTTGGTGCTGCCGTAGAAGTAATCGACGGTGATCTTCTGATCATCGCGGTACGGCATGATCGGCTGGTAAAAGTTGCCATCCGTTTCGTTGGCGACGACGGGGAAGAACTGTCTGTAGCTGTGCGTCGTAGTCTCGCGACGGTTGTACAGCCATTGCGTCTTCCAGTTGAAGCTATCGAACCCGAAATCGCTGGCGCCATACAGGCTGATGCGTTCGCGCTGGTTGATGGCTTGCGTTGTGTTGTAGAACGGGAAGTTCAACACATCCTGATAGTAGGCCTGCGGCGAGTTGGCGTAGGTCCTAGAGGGGCGGGGACGTGGCCGGTAGCCGGGGAACGGCCCTACCGTGCTGCCGTCGGGTGACGGCACATAGCGAATGGCCGAGTTGAAGTAATTGATGATCGTGTTGGCGTAGAGGTTGCCCGACGAGCACCCACCCAGGTTGGTGCCGCCGATGATCGAACGGTCCTGACGGTCGATGCGCTTGCCGTCTGTGCCCCAGATGCGGTCTTGGGCGCAGCGCAGGAAGTCGCGATCACCGAACTCCAGCGCGTTCAGCCGATCCCATTGCACGGCACCGACGATGCTGCCGTCGCTGAAGCTTTTGCCGGCAGCGAACGAAGCGGAGAACTGCTCGCCTCCGCCATGCTGTGGCACGCTCATGGTGTAGTCCATGATCGGCTTGTCGATGCTCTTGCGGGTGATCAGATTGACCACGCCGGCGACTGCATCGGAGCCATAGATGGACGATGAGCCGTCCTTGACGATTTCGATGCGCTGAAGGATGACCTTGGGGATAACGTTCAGGTCGAATGAGCCGACCTGTCCTCGCGTTCCCGCCGGACCGGGGCGCTGACCATCGAGCAGGATCAGTGTGCGGTTCGCGCCGAGGCCGCGTAGCGACACGGTCTGCACGCCGGTGCCGCCTTCGACGACGAATCCGCCAAACTGGTTGTTGATCTGTGTGGAACTGGCAGCGGCAGCCGAGGTCTGCAGGAAGTCGGCAACGTCGAACTTGCCGGCTGAAATGCTCTTGTCGATCGAGATCACCTGGACCGGCGAAGCGGTTTCGTACTCGGGGCGCTTGAGCAGCGATCCTGTCACAGAAACAGCATCGAGATCCTTGGTCTTGGCTGCCTCCTTGGAAGTGGCCTTTGCCTGGTCGTCGGATCCAGCCTGACCATTGGCCAGAGTGTCCTGCGCAAAGGCGGGCGCGGCTTGCAGCGCCGCGATCACGGCAATTGCCAGCGGCAGCCGCCGCAACCCGTCGGACGAAGTTCTGAACATTCCTTTCTTACTCCCCTAGTTAAATAAGAAGTGAAGCAGTTGTTACGGTGTGGTTAACCGAATGTAATGCTCCCGAGGCGAATGTGCAACAACCGCTGAACAAGCAAATTTATGTCATATGGTCGTGACATCGTTGCTGTAGTGGCGAGCAATACGTTTCGTGTTTAAGTTATTGATTTTGATGATCTCCCGGCATGTTCGCTGCGGGCAAGGTTCCGCGTTGCACCTCGATCGGCAGGGGGACTAGCCCCACGCGCATGCGATCTTCTCCGAGTGCTGTGCTTGGAGTGCGCCATGCGCCCACGGGTGTGTGGCGCGAACCAGGGCATGTCTTTAAACGCATTCATGAAGTTGTCCGTTGGTCTGCAAGAGGCGCGAACAACGAGGGCTTGCATGTATGAGGCAAGGCCAAAGAAGGCTGACCGCTGGAGTCTTCCTCGTTCGGCGATCACAGGGTTCACGCGCGTACCTGGGCGAAGGTGGCGCGGCGCTGTCGGGTTTTGATGACGTCGCCGGTCAGGCGACGCGCAACGACGTTGCGCGGTGGTTTCATGTCACAGCAGGTCGGCTTCACCAGGGCTGTCTGGCGCACGACCCTCGGCGCATGCGCACTTGGGCTGGCCGTAGAGGCCGCTCAGGGCGCGATGTCCCTGGCGGCGTCGTACTTCATGGGTCAGAGACCGCCAGGGCCGCAGTCGCTCTTCAGGAAGTCCTGGATTAGGCCAAGGGTCTGTCGTTGTTGGCGTGGATACCAGGGCAGGCTGTGCGGCTGGTCCGGGATCAGCGCGAACTTGGCCGGAACGATGTCCTTGACCGCCTCGTAAAAGTCCTTGGCATGGAACGATGGCGTACGCACATCGCGGTCGCCGACGAACAACAGCACAGGGATCGTGGCGTTGGCGGTGTTCTGCATCGGGTCCATGCCCTTCAGGGTCTTGCCCTGCAGGATGCGTTGCAGGCGGTTATCGCTCCAGGAGGTGCTCAACTTCCCGAGGTTGGTGACCGGTGCGCCGGCGATGGCGCACTGGTAGGGCGATGGCTTGCGCACGGTGGCCGCAGCCGCGGCGAAACCGCCGTAGGAATAGCCGAAGATCGCGATTCGGTCCTTGGATGCATAACCTTCCGAGACCAGCCATGCGGCGCCGTCGTCGTTGTCGTCGGACATTTTCTGGCCCCACTCGCGGTCGCCGGCGACCCACAGGTCACGCCCCAGGCCCTGGCTGCCGCGGTACTGCGGACGCAGTACCGCGTAACCGCGCGAGGTCAGCAGCGGCACCCAGCCGGACATGTCCCAGCCCATGTAGTCGCGCGCCCACGGGCCGCCGTGCGGATTGATGACCGCCGGACCGGCCGGGTCGCCCTGCTTCCAGCCGGCCGGCAGGTCGAGGATGGCCGGGATCTTGCGGCCGTCGCGCGCGGTATAGGTCACCCAGCGTTCTTCCACGGAAAAGCCGTTTTTGCCGATCCAGGGTCTGGAGCTTCCCAGCGGCGTGACGGTCTGCTTGTCGGTCAGCAGGTAATAGCTGGGCGGCTGGTCGGCGCTCTGCGCGGTGAAGAACACCTTGGACAGGTCGTCGGTGTAGGAACCCAGCGTGATGCTTTGCCCCGGCAAGGCCTTCTTCAGGCTGTCCTGGATCGACTTCAACGCGGGGTCAACGTAAATAGACTCGCGGGAGGGGCCGTCCACGGTGAAGCCGACAACCTTGTTGAAGTTGCTAGGCTGCGTGCCAAAGATCAGGCCGGCGATGGAGAAGTTCTGGTCGGCGACTACCGGGTCGGGGTCATACTTGCGCAGCGCCGGATCGTAAAGGCGCACCTGGGCCTTGTCTGAGAACTGATCGGTCAGGATATAGTATTTGCCGGTCGCGTCATCGAGGCCCAGCACGTCCACCACGTTGCGTGCCGAGATCTTGGTAGTCAGCGGCGCATGCACGGAGAATTGCCCGGATTTCGGGTCTAGCAGCAGAACCTGCTGTTCATAGTCGCCGCCGGCCCCGTCGATTTGCTGTTTGGCCAGCACTTTGCCGTTGCGATGGTCGAACAGCGACGGCACCGCGCGCGAGTCGCCGCGGAACAGCAGTTCGGTCTGCCCGGTCTTCAGGTTGTACAGGTAATAGTTGGACGACAGGCTGACTTCGCTCAACTGCTGGATGACTACCCGATCAGGGTCAAGGGGAAGCATGTCCACGAGCGATGCGGTGCCGCTCAGTTCCAGGCACAGCTGCGTATCAGCGCTGACGCCGATCTTCCGCGCATTGTCCGCGAACGCCTCCTTGAAGTCCTTCTGGTCGTCGCCAGTCAGATAAGTCTTGGAGACGAAGGTACGGGTGGAACCAGAGGAGTTTCCTTCGCCGCAACCGCCGAGACGTCCGGTCCACTCTTGCCGGGCCACGGTCAGGATCTTGTCCGACTTCAGCGCGAACGCGGAAATGAACTTCATCTTGTCGCCGGATGGGGTGACCACGGTGGGTCCCTTGGACAGCGCCGACGTGTCCCATGTGGCCAGGGCGGTCTCATCCGGATTCTGCGGCGACGGAATGAGGCCCACGATATGTTTTCCGTCGGGGCTCATCGTGACTGACTGAAGCGCGGGCAGGCGTGCTAGGTCCTCGATCGGAATCGGTTGGATAGCGTGCGCCGCTGTACTCGCCAGCAACGCGGAAACCCCCAAGGCAAGGCTCCAATGCCACGTCGAGTGAATTCTTGTCATGCAACATTCCCCAGTAATGAGCGAACTAAACAACTGTCGCAGGTAAGTAAAAATGAATGATACGTGAATATAGCAGAACTTGACCCGCCCGCACTCTACGTGCGAGTGCAAGCGCACGTGGAGTGCCGTTCGTCCTGCCTTGCGGTCGACAATGCTGAGCACGCCGCTGTGGCGCGTCGATGTGACCCATAACCGGTCGGACTTCAGGAGGACGCACATTCCGGCAAAGCGGCGACCGGCCACTCGGCCCGCCCTTGTATAGTCGTAGGATAAAAAACCCCTGGGCATCGCGCTCTGCTTGCCGTCGTGCAATGCACTGCGCAGATGTTCGCCCATTCCCTTTGACAAGTTTTCCGATGACCGATCGCCCGCGTCTCCCCGCCCACGCCGTCCAGCCCAAGCTCGCCCCGCACCCGCGCATCCGCAACGTCGTCGCCGTCGGCTCCGGCAAGGGCGGGGTGGGCAAATCCACCACTGCCGTGAACCTGGCCCTGGCCCTGCAGCGCCAGGGCGCGCGCGTCGGCGTACTGGATGCCGACGTCTACGGCCCCAGTGTGCCGGCCATGCTCGGCCTGAGCGGACGCCCGGACAGCCCGGACGACAAGAGCATCGAGCCGATGCGCGCCTTCGGCATCGAGGCGATGTCGATCGGGCTGCTGGTGGACCAGGACACGCCGATGATCTGGCGCGGCCCGATGGCGACCTCGGCGCTGACCCAACTGTTCGCCGACACCCTGTGGGACGACCTGGACTACCTGCTGATCGACCTGCCGCCCGGCACCGGCGACATCCAGCTGACCCTGGCGCAGAAGATCCCGGTGGCCGGTGCGGTGATCGTCACCACCCCGCAGGACATCGCCACGCTGGACGCGAAGAAGGCGCTGAAGATGTTCGAGAAGGTCGAGGTGCCGGTGCTGGGCATCGTCGAGAACATGGCGGTGCACACCTGCAGCCAGTGCGGCCATGTCGAGCACCTGTTCGGCGAGGGCGGCGGCCAGCGCATGGCGCAGCAGTACGGCGTGCCGCTGCTGGGGTCGCTGCCGCTGGCGATCGCGATCCGCGAGCAGGGCGACGCCGGCACCCCGGTTGTGGCCGCGGCACCGGACTCGGCCGCGGCGCAGGCCTACCTGGCCACCGCGCAGCGCCTGACCGAGGAACTGCGCAAGCGCCCGCGCGCGGCCATCCCGATCTCCGCGGCGTTGGGCTGAGCGGCGCGCGGCGCCTGCCGCGAACGCCCCGCGACCGGCTAGAATCGCCGGTCATTGCGGCCGGCCCCATCGGTCGGCCGCGCTCCCGGCGCGCAGGCTGCGGCCGCCGCCACCGGCATCAGGAACCCCCATGAGCATCAAGAGCGACCGCTGGATCCGCCGCATGTCCGAACAGCACGGCATGATCGCGCCCTACGAGCCGGGCCAGGTCAAGCAGGTCGACGGCCAGCGCATCGTCAGCTACGGCACCTCCAGCTACGGCTACGACGTGCGCTGCTCGCGCGAGTTCAAGGTGTTCACCAACATCAACTCGACCATCGTCGACCCCAAGCACTTCGACCCCAAGAGCTTCGTCGACATCGAGGCCGACGAGTGCATCATCCCGCCCAACAGCTTCGCGCTGGCGCGCACGGTGGAATTCTTCCGCATCCCGCGCGACACCCTGGTGGTGTGCCTGGGCAAGAGCACTTATGCGCGCTGCGGCATCATCGTCAACGTCACCCCGCTGGAGCCGGAGTGGGAAGGCCACGTGACCCTGGAGTTCAGCAACACCACGCCGTTGCCGGCGCGCATCTACGCCAACGAAGGCGTGGCGCAGATGCTGTTCTTCCAGTCCGATGCCGACGACGTCTGCGAGACCAGCTACAAGGACCGCGGCGGCAAGTACCAGGGCCAGACCGGCGTGACCCTGCCCAAGACCTGATCTCCCACTCCCTTCTTTCCGACAGCACAAGGAGCGCGCAATGAACGACCCCAATCCCTACCAGGCCCCCGACGCGGCGTTGCCGCCCGCGCTGCCGGGCATCGCCGACGGTGAGACCCTGGCCGGACGCGGCGAGCGCCTCGGCGCGGCGCTGATCGACGGCGTGATCTCGCTGGCGACGTTCCTGCCGGTGGCGGCGCTGACCGGCTATTTCGGCAAGGTCATGGAGGCCGCGCGCAGCGGCGTGCAGGTGCCGTTCCTGACCACCCTCGGCTACGGCGTGCTGGGCATGGTGATCTTCCTGCTGGTGCAGGGCTACCCGCTGGCCAAGACCGGCCAGACCTGGGGCAAGAAGCTGCTGTGGATCCGCATCGCCGACCTGGACGGTGGGCAGCCGCCGTTCTGGCGCCTGATCGTGCTGCGCTATCTGTCGACCCAGGCGATCTCGCTGGTGCCGATCGTGGGCGGCATCTACGCCCTGGTGGACGCGCTGTTCATCTTCCGCCAGGACAAGCGCTGCCTGCACGACCTGATCGCCGGCACCCGCGTGGTCAACGTCCGCCGCTGAGCCAGCGGTCGCGACGCAGTAGCGGGGTGGGGATCGCCCAGGCGAATCCCCACTCCCAAATCCCCAATCCCGGCTCCACCTACTTGCCGCGGCCGAACAGCATGCCGACGCCGACCGCGACCAGGATCGCCGGCCACCAAGTGGCGATCAGCCTGCCCAGGCTCAAGTTGGTCCAGCCCAGGTTGTTGGCCAGGAACACCAGGCCGATCACGATCAGCACGATGGCGGCGATCACATTGGATTTCATGGAGGCGCGGCTTCCGTAAAAAGGGCGCCTATCGTAGCCGCTGGCGCCACGCCGCAACACGCGCCTGCAACTCCTCGGCCGGCAGCCGCTGTGCGGCGCCATTGCCCCACACCGGGCCGGGCCACGCGGCATCGCCCGGATGCCGGCCCAGCACGTGCACGTGCAGTTGCCGCACTACGTTGCCGAGTGCGCCGATGTTGAGCTTGTGCACGCCCGGCTCCTGCCGCAGCAGCTGCGATAGCTGGTTGATCTCGGCCAGCAGCAGGCGCTGCTGGCCACCGTCCAGGTCGATCCATTCGCTGGCCTCGGCCACCCGTGGCACCAGCAACAGCCACGGGAAGCGCGCGTCGTCCATCAGCCGCACCTGCGACAGCGGCCCGTCGGCGACGAACGCGCTGTCGGCCTGCAGCCGCGGGTCGAGGACGAAGTCGGCCACGCCGCGGCTCAGCCCAGGTGCTCGGCGAGGAACGCCAGGCTGCGTTCGCGGGCGAGCTCGGCGCTGTCGGCGTCGTAGTGGTTCGGGTCCACGTGGCGGTCGAAGCCGTGCCCGGCCGGGTACACGAAGGTCTGCATCTGCGGCAGCTTCTCGCGGTGCTGCTGGATCGACTCGGCCGGGATGCTGCCGTCCTGCGCGCCGAAGTGGAACAGCACCGGCGCCTTCGGCGTCTCGTCCAGGAACTGGGTGTTGCGGCCGCCGTAGTAGCTCACCGAGGGCAGGCCCAGGCGCAGCGCCGACAGCAGCGCGACGCTGCCGCCCCAGCAGTAGCCCAGGGTGCCGACCTTGCCGGCCGGCGCCAGCACCTGCGCGGCCGCCTGCACGATGTCCAGGGCGCGGTCGAAGCCCAGCGCACCGACCAGCTCCAGGCCCTTGCGCACGCCGTCCTGGTCGTAGGCCAGCTGCGCGTCCTTCTCGACCGGATCGAACAGTGCCGGCGCCAGCACCTCATAGCCGTGGGCGGCGTAGCGGTCGGCGACCTCGCGGATGTAGTCGGTCACCCCGAAGATTTCCTGGATGACGACCAGGCCGCCGCGCGGCGTGCCCTCGGGCAGGGCGTGCCAGGCGGAAACCTGGCCGTGAGCGGTGTCGAGCGTGGTCCAGTGGCCCATGCGGGGAATCCTGTGGAGTGGGGGAGCGGCGGATTATCCATGGCCCAGGCTAAGCCGGGGTGAGCGGGCGTACACCGGGCCGGGCCACGTCGGCGGCCCCGGCCCGGTATACTTCGCGCGCTGTTTTTCTCCCAGGCCCCCGGACCCCGGCCCCAATGTCTCTCGCGACCCCCAAAGTCGGCTTCGTCAGCCTCGGCTGCCCGAAGGCCCTTGTCGATTCCGAACGCATCCTCACCCAACTGCGCGTGGAGGGCTATGCGATCGTGCCCAGCTACGACGCCGCCGATGTGGTGGTGGTCAACACCTGCGGCTTCATCGATTCGGCGGTGGCCGAGTCGATGGAGGCGATCGGCGAGGCCATGGCCGAGAACGGCAAGGTCATCGTCACCGGCTGCCTGGGCAAGCGTTCGGAGCAGATCCGCGCGGCCTATCCGGACGTGCTGGCGGTGTCCGGCCCGCAGGACTACCAGAGCGTGATGGAAGCGGTGCATGCGGCGCTGCCGCCGCGCCACGATCCGTTCGTGGACCTGCTGCCGCGCGGTCGTGGCAGCAACGAGGACGACATCGGCGTCAAGCTGACCCCGCGCCACTACGCCTATCTGAAGATCTCCGAAGGCTGTAATCACCGCTGCAGCTTCTGCATCATTCCGTCGATGCGCGGCGACCTGGTGTCGCGGCCGGTCGACGAGGTGTTGCGCGAGGCCGAACGCCTGGTCAAGGGCGGGGTGCGCGAGTTGCTGGTGGTGTCGCAGGACACCTCGGCCTATGGCGTGGACCTGAAGTACGCCGAGCGCGAGTGGCGCGGCCGCAGCTACCAGACGCGGATGAAGGCGCTGTGCGAGGGCCTGTCGGAACTGGGCGTGTGGGCGCGCCTGCATTACGTGTATCCGTACCCGCACGTGGACGACGTGATCCCGCTGATGGCCGAGGGCAAGCTGCTGCCGTACCTGGACATCCCGTTCCAGCACGCCAGCCCGCGCATCCTCAAGCTGATGAAGCGGCCGGGCGCGGTGGAGCGCACCCTGGAGCGCGTGCAGCGCTGGCGCGCGCTGTGCCCGGAAATCACCCTGCGTTCGACCTTCATCGTCGGCTTCCCCGGCGAGACCGACGCCGAGTTCGAGCAGTTGCTGGAGTTTCTCGACGCCGCGCAGCTGGACCGCGTCGGTGCTTTCGCCTATTCGCCGGTGGACGGCGCCAGCGCCAATGCGCTGCCGGATCCGGTGCCGGAGGAACTCAAGCAGGAGCGGCTGGCGCGCTTCATGGAGCGGCAGGCGGCGATTTCCGCCGCGCGCCTGGAAGCCAAGATCGGCACGGTGCAGGAGTGCCTGGTCGATCTGCTGGAGGACGGCATCGCGGTGGCGCGCTCCAAGGCCGATGCGCCGGAGATCGACGGCCTGGTGCATATCCAGAACGGCGGCGAGCTTGGGCTGAAGCCGGGCGATCTGGTGCAGGTGGAGATCACCGACAGCGACGAGCATGACCTGTTCGGCGATGCGCTGCCGGCGCAGGCGTCGTCGGCAACGCCGCTGGATCTGCGGCTGCTCTGACGCTGCAGGCGGCGGCATGCGTGGCGCCACGGCGCCGCGCGCTCACGGCGCGGCGTAGTCCACCGCCACCACCACGAAGCTGTGGCGGCCGCCGGGCAGCTGCGCTTCCACTTCGTCGTCGACGCGCTTCTTCAGCAGCGCACGCGCCAGCGGCGAATCGATGCTGATCCAGCCGCGCGCCGCGTCGGTCTCGTCCGGGCCGACGATGCGGTAGCGGCGCAGTTCGCCGCTGTCGGCATCCTCCAGTTCGATGTGCGCGCCGAAGAACACCGCCTGCGGGTCGGACGGCGCCTCGGCGACCACGCGCAGCGCTTCCAGGCGCTTGCTCAGGTAGCGCACGCGGCGGTCGATCTCGCCCAGTTGCTTCTTGCGGTAGGTGTACTCGGCGTTCTCCGAGCGATCGCCCTCGGCCGCCGCCGCGGCCAGCGCCTTGACCACCTCAGGCCGGCGCACCCGCCACAGTTCCTCCAGCTCGGTCTTGAGCCGTGCATGGCCTTCCGGGGTGATCAGGGCGGTGCTTTTTTCAGCAGGGGGACGCCAGCGGCTCATCGGTGCGACTGCGGTGGAGCGGGGTGGCGATGCTAGCGCGTGCCTGCGGCTTGCGCAGCCGCAGGCGATGGCCGAAGCTGGCGCCGCCCCGCACATGGACGTTCTTCGATGTTGATCCTGCCGCTGCACAAGCCGCTGTCGCGGGCCAATTTTCCGTTGGTCACGCTGCTGCTGATCCTGCTCAACATCGCGGTGTACGCGGGCTGGCAGCGCCACGACGCGGCGCCGCTGCGGCAGGCGCAGCGCTACTACCTGGACTCCGGTCTCGGTGCGCTGGAAGCGCCGGCCTACGCGCGCCATCTGGAACGCAGCGGTCAGCGCGAGGCGTTGGCGCAACTGCAGCAGGTACCGGCGGCGGAGCGGCCGGCCTTCGTCGGCGCCGCCACCGTGCACGACGTGCGCTTCGTGCAGGCCATGCGCGACGGCAGCGCCTTCGCCGATGCCGATGCACAGCAGGCGTGGACGCCGCTGCGCGCGCGTTACGACGCGCTGCTGCAGCGCGTGTTCACCCTGCGCCATGTGCAGCGCAGCTCGGAATGGGCGCCGGCGCGCATGCTCAGCGCCGCGTTCCTGCACGCCGACGCCATGCATCTGATCGGCAACATGCTGTTCCTGCTGGCGCTGGGCACGCTGCTGGAAGGCGCGATCGGCGGCTGGCGGTTCCTGGCGGTGTACCTGCTCGGCGCGTTCGGCTCCAGCGCGGCCAGCCTGTGCTGGCGTTGGGGCGAGGCCGGGGCCGGTCTCGGCGCGTCCGGCGCCATCGCCGCGCTGATGGGCGCGTTCTGCGTGGTCTGGGGGCGGCGTCCGGTGCGCTTCTTCTACTGGGCGGCGGTGCTGTTCGACTATGTACGTGCGCCGGCCATCGTGCTGCTGCCGCTGTGGCTGGGCTGGGAGTTGTACAACCTGCTGCTCAACGGCGATGCCGGCATCGGCTTCGACGCGCATGCCGGCGGGCTGGTGGTCGGCGCGCTGCTCGGTGCCGTGCTGGTGGCAACCGGACAGACGCGCGAGGCCTTCCTGCGCGACGATGACGGGATGCCGGCCGACGACCGCTGGGAGCGTGCGCAGGCGCATCTGGGTCGGATGGAACACGTCCAGGCCGGCGCGCTGCTGGAGGCGCTGGCGGCGGAGGCGCCGCAGCGCTTCGATGTGGCGCTGGCGCGCTACCGCGTGGCCGCCAACGCCGGCCAAGCCGCGACGGCGCGGCTGCGTGCGTTGGATGTGCTGCGCCTGGTGGCGCCGACCGTGCAGGAGGCGCAGCAGCAGGCGGCAGTGCTTGCCGCGGCCGGCGATCTGGATGCACCGATGCGTGCGGCGTTGTTCGCGCGTTGGATGGCGCTGGGAATGCTGGCCGAGGCCGAGACGCTGCTGGCGCAGGATGCGGCCTCGCCGCGCGAGCAGCAGGCACAGGCCTGGTTCCGGCTCGCGCTGGGCCATGGCGAACGCCAGGCCACGGCGGAGTGGCGACGCGTGCTGCAGGCGCTGGTCGAGCGCTACCCGGACCTGCCGCAGGCGGACAAAGCGCGGTTCCTGCTCGCCAACGCGTGAGGGCGCGGCCCGGTACCGAAGCGGGGCATGTTGGCGCGCCCCGCACCGTGCGCGACGCGCGCTAGACCGGCGCGATCGTCACCGCGCGCAACGCCGCCTGCAGCTTGCCGCGCTGCACCTCGTCGTCGCAGCGGCTCAGCGCGTGTTCCAGCAGGCCGCGCGCCTGCGCGTCCTCGCCGAAGCGTTCGGCCAGCAGCAGGGCGGCCTGCAGCGACCAGATGCTGTGTTCCGGTGCCTTCGGCCAGGCACGCAGTGCGGCCTGCAGGCCGTCGGCGGCGAGCCGGAACTGGCCGGCCAGCTGCGCGCGTTCGGCCAGCAGCGTGGCCTGTTCCGGCAGCAGCGGCACGAAGTCGGGATCGGCATCCAGCGCCTCGCGCTGCAGGGCCAGTGCCCGCCGTTCCTGCTTCTCCTGCAGCAGCCGGTGGATGTACTGGCGGGTGTGCTCGCGGCGTTCGTCCTGGCGCGCACTGCCGCGCAGCAGGCGCTGGTACAGCTCGTGCACGCCCAGGCTCACCGCGCGGGTGCGCACTTCGCTGCGCAGCACCTGCAGCGCGTCGTCGGTATGGCCGTCGCGCACCAGCTGTTCTGCCTCGTCGAGTACGCGCTGGTCCGGGTCGTGGCGGGTGAAGCCGCTCGCGGCGTCGGCGGCAGGTTCGTAGCCCAGCACGGCGTGATACTGGTAGACCAGATAGCCCATCAGGTGGAAGGCGGCGAACAGGCCCCAGATCGTCACCACGGTGACCGCCAGGTCGGCGACCAGCGGCGGCAGGACGCGCTGCAGCCAGGCGGCGGCGCCCAGCGCGCTGGCCTGGATCACGAACAGCAGGCCGAACGCGGCCAGGTACGGCCAGCCGATGCGCAGCGCCAGGCCGATCGACACCGCCGGGTTCAGCGCGCGGCGCAGGCTGCCGTCCATCGCCAGGGAAATCAGGATGCCCGGCTGCAGCAGCACCACCGCCAGCAGCATCAGCAGGCCGCCGACCGGGCCGGTCAGCAGCAGCGCGGCGAACACCGCCACGCCGAGCAGGATCATCATCGCCAGCAGCCGCAGTACCACGCCGTCGCCGATGTCGAAGCCGCGTTCCGGCGCGTCCAGGTAGCCGTCGGCGGTGTGCCGCAGGATCTCGAAGGCGTATTTGTAGATGGCCAGGGTGGTGACGATGCCCAGGATCCAGCCGATGCCGGGCAGCATGCCCAGCAGGCTGCACAGGGTCAGCGCGATCAGCGCGTACAGCGCGCCGCCGCGCAGCGGATACAGCGCGATGGCGCGGGTGCGCGCCCAGAACGGTTCGGGTGTGCTGCGGTGTACGCGGCTCGCGCCCGCGCGACGACGGTCTTCCATGACGCCCCCTGTCTACGAAGTGTGACGATTGTGCGGGTCGGCTGCGGCGCACGCAATCGGGAGGCTGGCTGGGGCGGCGGCGCGATGCGGACGGCGGCACCGAGGGAGTGTGGTCGGTTGCGCAAAGCGCACCCCGTGCCGACGCGCAGGTGTGCGTGCTGGCTACACTGCCCGGTCGAACGGCGGCAGAGGTGTGGCGGGTGCCGCGCCTGCGGCCTGCCGTGCCCCTTGTCCCTTGTCCCTTGTCCCTTGGAGTTTCGCTTGGACTCTTCGTTCGTTTCCGCCAACCCGCGCGTGCGCGTCACCAACATCGAGGTGCTGTCGGACAACTGGTACGTGCTGCGCAAGGTCAGCTTCGATTTCCAGCGTCACGACGGCAGCTGGCAGGCGCTCACGCGCGAGGCCTACGACCGCGGCAACGGCGCGACCATCCTGCTATACAGCCGCGCCAAGCGCACGGTGATGCTGACCCGCCAGTTCCGTCTGCCGACCCTGCTCAACGGCAACCCCGACGGCATGCTGATCGAGGCCTGCGCCGGCCTGCTCGATCGCCACGATCCGGAGACCTGCATCCGCAAGGAGACCGAGGAGGAGACTGGCTACCGGATCGAGAACGTGCGCAAGGTGTTCGAGGCGTTCATGAGCCCCGGCTCGGTGACCGAGCGGCTGTACTTCTTCGTGGGCGAATACGTCGACCGCGACAAGGTCGGTGCCGGCGGTGGCGTGGCCGCCGAGGGCGAAGAGATCGAAGTGCTGGAGCTGGCGCTCGATGCGGCGCTGGCGATGATCGACACCGGCGAGATCGCCGACGCCAAGACCATCATGCTGCTGCAGTACGCCAAGCTGCACGGTTTGCTGGCCTAGCGTCGCTTTATCGGTTCTTGTCTCTGCGGGTGGTATCGCCAGGATCGAAGGCCGCGCCCAACCGCGCATCCAGCGTTCTGAACGCTGCGCCTGTCGATCGCCGGTGACGACGGTGTGCGGCAGGCATGCTCAGGTGTCAGCGATGACCCATTGCACGTCCGGCACCCACGCCTGCCGCCATCGGGCCATTTTTGCCTCGGCGTCCAGCCATTGCGGGGACACCGGTGCTGCGGCCCCCAACGCCGGCGTCTTGTTCAGACAGCCGGCATTGACGGCACCGTAAAGCCGCCCCTGATGCTCGAACGTGACCGCGACCAGCACCCCGCACTGGCGGCACAGCTGGAATTGCGCGGCCTCTGCACCCTGGCGATAACAATGCACGGCCTCGGCATGCGTGGCCGTCAGTCGCAGCGTGCCGGCGGGATCGGAAACGTATGCCGCACCATGCTTCTGGCAGAAGCTGCAGTCGCAGGCGCGCGGACGGAGGTCCTCGGATGGTTGATCCATCGAGAACGCGACGGTCAGGCAGCCGCAGTGGCAGCTTCCCTGGAGCGTTGTCGGCTTGTCTTGCCGCGACATCATCGAAAGGCGCTCATCGCGTTCCTGTGCATGCTGGAGCTTCCTTTGGCGTCGGGCGCGCTCAGCGCTTGCCGCCGAAGATACTGCCGAAGATGCCGCGCACGATCTGCTGGCCGATGCGGTTGCCGATGGTGCGCGAGGTCTGCTTGGCCATTGCCTCGAGCATGCCCTGGCGGCGCTTGGTGCCGAACACCGCGTCCTTGACCGCCTGGCCGAAGCCGCTGTCCTGCGCTTCGTCCTGTTCGCGGGTGCGTGCCGGCGGCGCGGCGCTGTGGTCGACGCTCTGCTCGACCCGGCGCGCCAGCAGTTCCGCCGCCGATTCGCGATTGACCGGCGTGTCGTAGCGGCCGCCGACCGGGCTGCCGGCGCGCACCTGCGCGCGCTCGGCGTCGGTGATCGCGCCCATGCGGCAGCGCGGCGGGGCGATCAGGGTCTGCTGCACCGGTGCCGGCACGCCCTTGTCCTGCAGCGTGGACACCAGCGCCTCGCCGGTGCCGAGCTGGGAGATGGCCTTGGCCACGTCCAGCTTGGGATTGGCCACGAAGGTTTCGGCGGCGGTGCGCACCGCCTTCTGGTCGCGCGGCGTGTAGGCGCGCAGCGCGTGCTGCACGCGGTTGCCGAGCTGGCCGAGGATGCTGTCGGGCACGTCGTCCGGGAACTGCGAGCAGAAGTACACGCCCACGCCCTTGGAGCGGATCAGCCGCACCACCTGCTCGATGCGCTGCACCAGCGCCGGCGGCGCATCGTCGAACAGCAGGTGCGCCTCGTCGAACACGAACACCAGTTTCGGCTTGTCCAGGTCGCCCACTTCCGGCAGCCGCTCGAACAGTTCCGACAGCAGCCACAGCAGGAAGGTCGAGTACAGGCGCGGCTTGAGCACCAGTTGCGCGGCGGCGAGGATGCCGATCACGCCGCGACCGTCGTGGTCGACCCGCATCAGCTCGGCCAGGTCCAGCGCCGGTTCGCCGAAGAAGCCTTCGCCGCCGTCCTGGGCCAGGCGCAGCAGCGCACGCTGGATCGCGGCGACCGACTGCGCGCTGACCAGGCCGTACTCGGTGGAGATGTCCTTGCGCTCTTCTACGACGAGCCCCAGCAGCGCACGCAGGTCGTCCAGGTCGAGCAGCAGCAGGCCGCGGTCGTCGGCCAGCTTGAACACGATGTCGAGCACGCCGGCCTGGGTGTCGTTGAGTTCCAGCACGCGCGCCAGCAGGGTGGGGCCCATCTCGCTGACGGTAGTGCGCACCGGATGGCCGAGCTGGCCGTACAGATCCCAGAACAGCACCGGGTTGGCCGCAGGGGCGTACTCGGCCACGCCGATCTCCCGGGCGCGCTGCAGCACCTTCTCGTTGCCGTCGCCGGGCATTGCCAGGCCGGCCACGTCGCCCTTGACGTCGGCCAGGAATACCGGCACGCCGATGCGCGAAAAGCCTTCGGCCAGCGTCATCAGGGTCACGGTCTTGCCGGTGCCGGTGGCGCCGGCGACCAGGCCGTGGCGGTTGCCCAGGCGCGGTTGCAGCAGCACTGCGATGTCGTCGGTCACGCCTTTGCCTAGCAGGATCGGGTCCATATCGGGGTCCGCAATGAGATGCCCGGATTCTAGAACGTACGCGGCGTGGCCGAACGCGTGCGAGCCACCTTGGGCGCGCTGTGCCGGCCTGCAACTGCCGGCACTCCCGGCCAGCCGCGGTCTTTGCGATGCGTGGTCGTTCGCGGGTGCGGCACCGGCATGGTGGACGACATCGGTGGCACGGGAGCCAGCGCGCGCGGTACTTGTGTTGCGGTGCGGGATGGCCGCCGGCGATGAACCCTGGCCCCGCCGCGGGCCGGACCCTGGCCGCCGCGACCTTGCCGCGATGCGACGGCGGGGGCTACCCTGCGGCCTTTCCGTCGCCGCGTCCCACCATGCCCCTTCCGTTCCGCTTCACCCACGCGTGGCCCGTCGCGGCTGCCGTGGCGCTGACCTGCACCGCTCCTGCCGCCCAAGCCCGCGTGTCCGCCCGCGACCAGGCCGCCATCGCCGTCCTCGACCAGCGCCTGGCCGCCGCCGAGAAGCGCTACAACGACGCCCTGGTGCTGGTCGGCAACAGTGACCCCAAGGGCACCCAGGAAAGCGACGCCGCGCTGGAGGACATCGAGGACGTGATCCAGGCCTGCATCAAGCAGCGCGGCTGCGAGGTGGGCACCTATCTTGGCGCGTACAAGCGCCTGCTGAAAGCCAAGGCCGACGCGCAGGGCCAGGCCAGCGACACCGATGCCGCCGACGACGACTCGGCGCCGCTGCAGGCCGACCCCGACCACATCAGCCCGCTCGCCGCCGACGTGCCGGAAGCCGCGCGCGCGGCGCGCCTGCTCAACGACAAGCGCCACGCCTTCGATTCGATGGTGGAGTACAACCCGGCGGTGCAGGCCGGCATCCGCCGCTGGCTCACCGACATGCGGCCGGCACTGATGAGCAGCTACGAGAACTACCAGAACCTGCGCGCGATCATGTGGCCGGAATGGGAGAAGCGCGGCCTGCCGGAAGCGCTGCTGTTCGGCATCATCGCCAAGGAGTCCAACGGCCGCGTGCACGCCAATTCGCGGGTGGGCGCGGCCGGGCTGATGCAGTTCATGCCGGCCACCGGTCGCCGCTTCGGCCTGGGCCCGGACGGTACCGGCTTCGACACCCGCTACGACGCGCGCAGCGCCGCCGAGGCCAGCGCGGTCTACATCAACGAGCGCATGGCCGAGCTCAATCGCAGCGTCGAACTGGCGCTGGCCGGCTACAACGGCGGCGAAGGCCGCGCCGCGCGCGTGTTCAACCAGATGCCCGGCCGCAGTTTCTGGGACGCGTCGGTGTACAACCAGTTCCCGGCCGAGACCAAGGACTACGTGCCGATGGTGATCGCCGCGGCGTGGATCTTCCTGCACCCGCAGCAGTACGGCGTGGCCTTCCCCAAGATCAATGCGCAGCCGGCCACGCTGCGCCTGGCCAAGTCCACCACCATCTACGAACTGACCATCTGCCTGGGCAGCGACGGTACCCGCGACGGCTACATGCGCGCGCTGCGCAACCTCAACCCGCGCTACGAGCCGGACGGCTGGATCCCGGCCGGGGTGACCATCAACGCCACCACCAAGATCGTCGGCCTGTACAACCGCTACTGCGTCAGCGGCCCGCGCGCCGACCTGGCGCGCGCGCTGATCACCGCCGACGTCACCTCCGCCGTGCGCAGCGGCAGCCCGGCGCCGGCCGCCGACCTCACCGGCAATGTCGCGGTGGGCGACGTCAGCCCGGTCGCCGGCGTGCCGACCACGGTGGCCACCGGCCGTCCCGCGCCGGCCAAGCCCAAGCAGAAGCAGGTGCGCAACTACCGCGTGGCCAAGGGCGACACCCTGGGCCGGATTTCCGATCGCCACGACTGCGACCTGAAGGAGCTGGCCAAGGCCAACGGCCTGCGCGCCCCGGGCTATGCGCTGAAGCCGGGCCAGTCGCTGAAGCTGGTGGGCTGCGAGAAGTAGGGCACTGTCGCTCCCTTCTCCCGCCGGGACCATGGCCCCTTTTTCGGGGGAAGGTGGCGCGCAGCGCCGGATGAGGGTGCGGCTGCCGCGGTGTTGGGTATGTGGGTTTCAGTCATCCATTGCGAGTTGGAGGTCTGTCACCGTCCATGCGTCGGGACTGAAGTCCCTCCCACAGTGGGGGCCGTTCTATCTCGCGGGTCGCTGGTTGAAGCTCGGACCGCGAGACCCAAGCGCGATCCCATCCCTTCTCCCCCCGGGAGAAGGTGGCGCGCAGCGCCGGATGATGGTGCGGCTGCCGCAGTGTCGGGCGCGTGGCTTTTCAGTCGTCCATTGCGAGCAGGCGGTCTTTCACCATCCAGGCATCGGGACTGAAATCCCTCCCACAAAGGCGCTCATCAAAAGAAAGGGCCGCAGCGCGGCCCTCTCACACCTCAGCGCCCCAGCCGCGCCAGCGCCTGTCCCAGCCGCACCGGCGATTCCGCCTTCAGCGCCGGATCGAACGCGGCCACGCCGGGCGGCAGCAGCACGATCACCGTGGAGCCGTAGTTGAAGCGCGCCATTTCCTCGAACCGCTGCAGGGTGATGCCCTTGCCACGCCAGTCCTTGCGGGTGATGCGGTCGGCGTAGCGCGGGATCTCCACGCCGCTCCACACCGTTTCCACGCCGGACACCAGCAGCGCGCCGACCATCACCGAGACCATCGGGCCGAAGTCGGTGTCGAAGTGGCAGACCAGGCGCTCGTTGCGCGCGAACAGGCGCGGCACGTTGCGCACCGCATCGGTGCCGACGCTGAACAGCCGCCCCGGCACGTGCACGGTTTCGCGCAGGGTGCCGGTCCAGGGCATGTGCACGCGGTGGTAGTCGCGCGGCGACAGGTACACGGTGGCATACAGGCCATTGGCGAACGGGGCCGCAGCCGCGTCGTCGCCGAGCAGTTCGGCGGCGGTGAAGGACTGCCCCTTGGCCTGGAAGATGCGCCCATCCTCGATCCGGCCGAGCTGGCTGATGCGGCCGTCGGCCGGCATCAGCAGCGCCTGCGGATCGGGATCGGCGACGCGCGCGCCCGGCTTCAGCGCACGGGTGAAGAAGGCATTGAAGGTCGGATAGGCGCGCGCATCCGGCTGCGCGGCCTCGCTCAGGTCCACGCCGAAGCGGCGCACCACCGTGTCGATCAGCCACTGCTTCAGCCCGGGCCGCGCCGAGTAGGCCAGGCGCCGCGCCAGCGAGGACAGCAGCCGGTGCGGCAGCACGTAGGTCAAACGGGTGGTCAGGCTCATGGGGCGGTGGCCTTGGTCAGGGCCTGCAGGTCGGCGGCGATCGCGGCGGCATCGAACGGCGGGCGGATCAGCCCGGCTTGTTGACCCTGCGGGTCGAGCACCGCGATCGCGGCGGAGTGGTCCATGCTGTAGTCGTTCGGGTTCTCGGCGTAGTGCTTGCCCGGCACCTTCTGGAACACGAAGCCCAGCGCGGTGGCGAAGCGCTCCAGCTCGGGCACGTCGGCGGTGGCGGCGATGGTGTCCTTGTGGAAGGCGTGGGCGTACTCGCCCAGCCGCGGCAGGGTGTCGCGCTGCGGGTCGACCGAGACGAACAGCACGCGCGGGCGCAGCGTGTCCGGCAAGGTCTCCCATTGCTTCTGCGCGCGCGCCAGGTCGGCCAGGGTGGTCGGGCACACGTCCGGGCAGGCGGTGAAGCCCAGGAACACCAGGGTCCAGTGGCCCTTGAGCTCGCCCGGCACCAGCGGCGTGCCGTCGGTCTGGCGCAGGTGGAAGTCGGGCAGGGGGCGCGGCTGCGGGTACATGCGCACCGTGCGGGTCTCCGGCCAGGCCGGGGTGGCGCTGCCGCCGAAGTACTTCTGGGCCAGCAGCAGCCCCAGGCCGGCGGCCAGGGCAACCACCAGGACGATGCCGAAGGTGCGGTTGAACATACTGATTTCCCATGCAACGAACGCTCATCATAGCGGCCGGGCCTCTATAATCGGGGGCCGAATTGCCTTGCCTGTTGCCATGACTGCCGACGCGGCCGCCGAACTCCACACGATCATCGACCTGATCCGCTACGGCACCAGCCGTTTCAACGCCGCCGGGCTGAGCTTCGGCCACAGCTACGACAACGCCCTGGACGAGGCCACGCAACTGGTGCTGCACGCGCTGCACCTGCCGCACGACCTCGGCCCGGCTTACGGCAGCGCGCGGGTCACCACGCCGGAGAAGGCGCAGGTGCTGGCGCTGTTCGAGCGCCGCATCGCCGAGCGCATCCCCGCCGCCTACCTCACCGGCGAGGCCTGGTTCGCCGGGCTCAGCTTCAAGAGCGATGCGCGCGCGCTAGTGCCGCGCTCGCCGATCGCCGAACTGATCGAGGCCGGCTTCGAGCCGTGGCTGGCCGGACGCCCGGTGGAGCGCGCGCTGGACCTGTGCACCGGCTCGGGCTGCATCGCCATCGCCATGGCCCACTACAACCCGAACTGGCAGGTGGACGCGGTCGACATCAGCGACGACGCGCTGAGCCTGGCCGCCGAGAACAAGGAGCGGCTGCTGGCCGACAACGTCGAACTGGTCAAGTCCGACCTGTTCGCCGGGCTGGGCGGGCGCCGCTACGAACTGATCGTCACCAATCCGCCCTACGTCACCCACGCCGAGACCGACGCGCTGCCGCCGGAATACGCGCACGAGCCGGAGCTGGGCCTGCGCGCGGGCGACGACGGGCTGGACCTGGCGCTGAAGATCCTGCGCGACGCGCCGGCGCACCTGAGCGAGGACGGGCTGCTGATCTGCGAAGTCGGCGAGTCCGAACGCGCGCTGGCGCAGTTGCTGCCGGAAGTGGACTTCGCCTGGGTCGAGTTCAAGGTCGGGCAGATGGGCATCTTCGCGGTGGAGCGCAGCGAATTGATCGCCCACCACGCGCGCATCGCCGCGCTGGCCGCGGACCGGTGACGCAAGCGACATGAGCGCGAACAGTTTCGGCAAGCTGCTGACCGTCACCACCTTCGGCGAATCGCACGGGCCGGCGATCGGCTGCGTGGTCGATGGCTGCCCCCCGGGGCTGGAACTGGACGCCAGCGAATTCGCCCACGACCTGCAGCGCCGCGCCACCGGCAAGAGCCGGCACACCTCGGCGCGACGCGAAGCCGATGCTATCGAGATCCTGTCCGGGGTCTACGAGGGCCGCACCACCGGCACTCCGATCGGCCTGCTGATCCGCAATACCGACCAGCGCAGCAAGGACTACACCGACATTGCCCGGCAGTTCCGTCCGGGCCATGCCGACTACAGCTACTGGCAGAAGTACGGCATCCGCGATCCGCGCGGCGGCGGCCGCTCCTCCGCGCGCGAGACCACCATGCGCGTGGCCGCCGGCGTGATCGCCAAGAAGTGGCTGGCGCAGCGCTACGGCGTGCGTGTGCGCGGCTACCTGTCGCAGCTCGGGCCGCTGCTGCCGCAGGGCTTCGCCTGGGACGCGGTGGAGGACAACGCGTTCTTCTGGCCGCATGCGCCGCAGGTGCCGGAGCTGGAGGCGTACATGGATGCGCTGCGCAAGTCCGGCGATTCGATCGGCGCGCGCGTCACCGTGGTCGCCGACGGCGTGCCGGCGGGCTGGGGCGAGCCGATCTACGGCAAGCTCGACGGCGAACTGGCCGCGGCGATGATGAGCATCAACGCGGTCAAGGGCGTGGAGGTCGGCGACGGCTTCGCCGCGGTGACCCAGAAGGGCACCGAGCACCGCGACCTGATCGCGCCGGACGGCTTCCAGTCCAACCACGCCGGCGGCGTGCTCGGCGGCATCGCCACCGGCCAGCCGGTCGTCGTCTCGGTGGCGTTCAAGCCCACCTCCAGCCTGCGCCTGCCCGGCGCCACGGTGGATGTGGACGGGCAGGCGGTGGACGTGATCACCACCGGCCGCCACGACCCCTGCGTCGGCATCCGCGCCACCCCGATCGCCGAGGCGATGATGGCGCTGGTGCTGATGGACCAGGCGCTGCGCCACCGCGCGCAATGCGGCGACGTCGGCACGGTGACCCCGCGCATCCCCGGCGGTGGCGATGGCTGAGTCGCGGCCGCGGGTGTGGGTCAGCCAGCCGCTGTTCGACGATGTCGTCGCACGGCTGGGCGAGTATTGCGCGCTGACCACCACCGCGGACGTGACCAGGTATTCGCCGCAGGACCTGGCGCAGGCGCTGGCGCCGCTGGACGGCGCCCTGGTCACCCTCAACGAACGCATCGGCGCCGCCGAAATCGCTGGCGCGCCGCGGCTGCGCGCCATCGCCAACGTCGGCGTCGGCTACAACAATCTGGACCTGGACGCGCTCAGCGCGGCCGGCATCGTCGCCACCAACACCCCCGACGTGCTCACCGAGACCACCGCCGATCTCGGCTTCGCGCTGCTGATGGCCGCCGCGCGCCGCGTCGGCGAGGCCGAGCGCTGGCTGCGTGCGGGGCAGTGGCAGCAGTGGTCGTTCCAGACCATGCTCGGCGCCGATGTCCACGGCAGCACCCTCGGCATCCTCGGCATGGGCCGCATCGGCCAGGCCATCGCGCGCCGCGCCGCCGGCTTCTCGATGCGTGTGCTGTACCACAACCGCAGCCGCCTGCCGGCCGAGGTGGAGCGCGCGCATCGCGCCGAGTACGTCGGCTTCGACGACCTGCTGGCGCGCGCCGACCACCTGTTGCTGGTGCTGCCGTACAGCGCGCAGTCGCACCACATCGTCGACGCCGCCGCACTGGCCAAGATGCGGCCGACCGCGACGCTGGTGAACATCGCTCGCGGCGGCCTGGTCGATGAAGTCGCACTGGCTGACGCGCTGGCCAACGGGCGTCTGGCCGCGGCCGGGCTCGACGTGTTCGAAGGCGAGCCGGCGATCCGTCCGGAGCTGCTGGCGCTGCGCAACGTGGTGCTGACCCCGCATATCGGCAGCGCCAGCGTGGCCACGCGCCGCGCGATGGTGTCGCTGGCGGTGGACAACCTGCTCGCCGCGCTGGGCACCGGCGCCGACGCCGGGCGCCCGCCCAACGCGCTGAACCTGGACGCGATTGCCGCGGCCGGCGGTGCGCGGGCGATCGCGGACAAAAAACGATAGGGAGCCTGCGGCGCCGCGCGCGACGCGCACGGCAGGTTCCCCGAATCCACCTGGCAGTGCGGCTGTTCCTCCCCTTCTTTTTCTGCGGATTGAATCTTCCATGAGCAATGCAACCCGTCGTTTCAACGTCGCCGTCGTCGGCGCCACCGGTGCCGTCGGCGAAACCATGCTGAGCATCCTCGCCGAGCGCGATTTCCCCGTCGCCACGCTGTACCCGCTGGCCTCAGAGCGCTCGGCTGGCGGCCAGGTCGAATTCAAGGGCCACAAGGTCACCGTGCTCGACCTGGCCACGTTCGACCCGAGCGGCGTGGACATCGCGCTGTTTTCGGCCGGCGGCGGCATCTCCAAGGAATACGCACCGAAGTTCGCCGCGGCCGGCGCGGTGGTGATCGACAACTCCTCGACCTTCCGCTACGACGACGACGTGCCGCTGGTGGTGTCGGAGGTCAATCCGCACGCGCTGAAGCACCGTCCGCGCGGCATCGTCGCCAACCCCAACTGCTCGACCATGCAGCTGATGCCGGTGCTGGCGCCGATCCACAAGGAATACGGCATCGAGCGCATCAACGTGGCCACCTACCAGTCGGTGTCCGGCGCCGGCCGCTCGGGCATGGAGGAGCTGGGCAAGCAGACCGCGCAGTTGCTGGCGTTCCAGGACATCGAGCCGCAGAAGTTCCAGGCGCAGATCGCCTTCAACCTGATCCCGCACATCGACGACTTCCAGCCCAACGGCTACACCAAGGAAGAGATGAAGCTGGTGTGGGAGACGCAGAAGATCCTCGAGGACAGCAGCATCCTGGTGAACCCCACCGCGGTGCGCGTGCCGGTGTTCTTCGGCCATTCCGAAGCGGTCAACATCGAGACCAAGCGCAAGATCACCGTCGAGCAGGCGCGCGCGCTGCTGGGTCAGGCGCCGGGCGTGGAAGTGGTCGACGAGCACAAGGCCGGCGGCTATCCGACCCCGGTGACCCATGCCTCCGGCAAGGACCCGGTGTTCGTCGGCCGCATCCGCGAGGACTTCTCGCACCCGCGCGGCCTCAACCTGTGGGTGGTGGCCGACAACATCCGCAAGGGCGCCGCGCTCAATGCGGTGCAGTTGGCCGAGCTGGTTGCCCTGGAGGGCTGAAAGCCGGGACCCGGGTCCCGCGGGTTCATGGCGTGGCGGCGTGGCTGGCCGCGCGGCCTGATCGTGTGGCGGAGTGGAGCGAAGGCCGGGGCGCGAGCCCTGGCTTTTTGTTTGGAAAATGGAAGTCGCAGGTATCCGCGCTCGCCACGTTGTGGGAGGGGCTTCAGTCCCGACGCGAGATCCCGCACACCGCGTTATGAAGCGCGGTCCCTGTCTCGGATTTCCGAGTCCCCAGCCTCCCCACGGGGGCTTTTCCGGGCCCGGATTTTTTGGGAACTTCGGTCCCGACAGCGGCCGCACCTCGCCTCGGGACTGAAGTCCCTCCCACAGTGGCGTGCCTGGGCTTTCCTGCTGCAGGGTGTTCTTGCGTCGTGGATTTCAGCGGTGCACCAGCAACGCGGTCCCTGTCTCGGCTTTTCCGGACCCCGGGTCCCCGGTCCCGGCTTCCTATATATTGCACGCATGATTCCAAGGGGCAGGGGCGGGATGCGCCTACAACCACGTTTGTTCCGTCGCCATCGCGGCGATGCGGTGTCCGCCGTGCGCGGGCTGCGCCATGTCTGTCGCGCTGCCACGGCGCTGTTGCTGCTGGCCTGCAGCCAGGCCGCGCTGGCCCTGGGCCTGGGCGATATCCGCGTGCTGTCCAAGCCGGGCGAGCCGTTCCTGGCCGAGATCCCGGTGATCTCCAACGAGCCGGGCGAACTGGAGCGGGCGCGGGTGGCGCTGGCCTCGCCGGCGACCTTCGCGCGGGTCGGGCTGGAGCGCCCGCAGGGCCTGGTCAGCGATCTGCAGTTCCGCTTCAGCCAGACCCGCAAGGGCCGCGCGGTGATCCAGGTCAGCAGCCGCATGCCGGTCGATGTGCCGTCGCTGAGCTTCCTGATCGAGGTCGATTGGGGCCAGGGGCGGCTGATCCGCGAATACTCCGCGCTGATCGATGCGCCCAACACCGCCGCCGCGATCGATGCACCGGCGATCGATGCGCCGGCCGCGGCGCAGCCGTCCGACCGCATCGCCCGCGAAACGTCCACCGCGGCGCCAGCGCCTGCAGCCGCCGCCACGCCGGCGACGCCAAGCGCCAGGCCGGGCGCCACGCCGCGTCCGGCGCCGGCCCCCGCGGCCGCGCCCGGCGATGCGCTGGCGCCGGTGCGCGCCGGGCAGACCCTGTCGCAGATCGCCGGGCAACTGGCGCGCGGCAACGGTCATTCGCTGGACCAGACCATGGTCGCGCTGCTGCGCGCCAATCCGGACGCCTTCATCCGCGGCAATCTCAACCTGCTCAAGCAGGGCGCGGTGTTGCGCACCCCGCGCGAGGAGGATCTGGCGAGCCTGGATGCCGCCGCCGCCGAGGCGGTGGTGCGCGAGCAGGCGGCGCAATGGCGCCAGGCGCGTGCGCCGGTGCCGCAGCCGGCACAGGCGCAGCAGGATGCGGCGACGGCGCAGACCGCGCCCAAGCCGGCCGCAGCGGCGCCGACCGCCGCCGCTGGCGCACGCCTGGAAATCGCGCCGGCGGTGCCGGCGACGCGCCGCGAGGCGGGAACCAAGTCCGGCACCGGTGCCGGCGACGAAGGAGACATGGTGGCAGCCCAACAATTGCAGCAGGCGCGCGAAGACCTGGCGGCACGCGATGCCGAGGTCCAGGAACTGCGTTCGCGGGTGGAGCAGCTCGAAAAGCTCAAGTCCCAGCAGCAGCAACTGATCGCGTTGAAGGACAGCGACCTGGCTGCGGCGCAGAAGCGCCTGGCCCAGGCCGGGCAGGCGGCGCCAGCGGCCGCGCCCGCGCAAGCGCCGGCCAATGACGGGTTCCCGCTGTGGCTGTGGGGCGGGCTGAGCCTGCTGGTGCTGGGCCTCGGTGCCTGGCTGCTGTCGCGCCGGCGCAAGCCCTCGCCGCTGCCGCCGTTGCCGCGCGACGACGATGCCGCGCTGGCGGCGAGCGCCGCGGTGCCGGTGGTCGCGCACCGCGATGTCGATGCGCCGGAACTGCCGCCGCTGGAACCGGCCGAGCCGCTGGCCGAGGAGGAGGCGGTCGCCCGCGACCACGAGGCGTTGGAAGAGTGGGAGCGCGCCGACCATCTCGACCACGCTGCCGCCGATCACTCAGATCACGCCGATCACCACACCGCACTCGACGACGACGCCTTCGAGCGGGTGCTGGCGCAGCAGTCGCTGCGGCAGGCGCCGGCCGATGCGCCGCTGTCCGCGGACAACGACGACGACCATTCCGCTGGCGTGTCCGATGCCCATCCGGAGGCCGCACCGGCCGCCGAGCCGGTTGCCGAGGCGCCGTGGCGGCAGCCGTCGCCGGTGGTCGCAGTGCCGGGCGGCGACGCCCATGCCGACAAGGACGCCGGCGGCGGCCGGCAGGAGCCGACCTGGCATCAGCCTGCCGCGCCGGCCCTGGCCCCGGCCCCGGCCGAAGCACCGTCGCCGTATCCACCGGCGGGCCGCGAGCGGCTGGAACTGGCGGTGGCGTACATGGATCTGGGCGACAACGAGACGGCACGTACCCTGCTGACCGAGGTCGCGGCCAGTGGCGATCCGGCCGCACGCGCCGAGGCGCTGCAATTGCTGGGACGGCTGGACTGATGGCAGCAGGCGGCGCGCGGCGCGCTCGCCGCGGCCGGCCGGCCTGGAGCGGGACGGCCCTGCGGCAGCGTGTCCCTGGGCGGCGGGCGCACGCCGAAGGCGCGTTCCGGGACTGGCAGATGCAGTGCTGCGGCGTTGCAGGCGCCCCGCGCTGGCCCATGCACGCGTCGGCCGCAGCGCGCGCCGGCGCCGATGCCGCACTGCAGTGGAGGTCGCCATGCGCTACGCGCTAGGCGTGGAGTACGACGGCAGCGAATTCCAGGGTTGGCAGCAACTCGGCGAGAGTGGCGGCCCCAGCGTGCAGGCGACGCTGCAGGCGGCGCTGTCGTCGGTGGCCGACGCCCCGGTGAGCGTGGTCTGCGCCGGCCGCACCGATGCCGGTGTGCACGGCGAGTGCCAGGTGGTGCATTTCGATTGCGGCGCGCCGCGCCCGCCGCGCGGCTGGATGCTGGGCGCCACCGCGCGGTTGCCGCCCTCGGTGTGCGTGCGCTGGTGCGTGCCGGTGGCCGACGACTTCCACGCGCGCTTCTCCGCCCGCGCGCGCCGCTATCGCTACCGCCTGCTCAACCGCCAGGTGCGCCCGGCGCTGTACCGGCAGACCCTGAGCTGGGAGCGGCGGCCGCTGCAGGCCGACGCCATGCACGCGGCGGCGCAGGCGCTGCTGGGCGAGCAGGACTTCAGTGCTTTCCGCAGCGTGCAGTGCCAGGCCCTGCACGCGCGCCGCGAGCTGCAGTCGATCGCGGTGAGCCGCAGCGGCGAGCTGGTCGAGATCCAGGTCCAGGCCAATGCATTCCTTCATCACATGGTGCGCAATATCGTTGGTTCCCTTGTCATGGTGGGAACGGGCGAAAAGCCGGTGTCCTGGATTGGCGAACTGCTCGCGGGACGCGACCGCCGCGTCGCTGGTCCGACGGCACCGCCGCAGGGCCTGGTGTTCGTCGGTCCCCTCTATCCCGCCCACTGGACGCTTCCGGACGAGGTCACGCTATGAATCGCACGCTGTATCGCACCCGCATCAAGTTCTGCGGCATGACCCGCGCCGGCGACATCCGCCTGGCAGGCGAGTTGGGCGTGGATTCGATCGGGTTCGTGTTCGCCCATGGCAGCCCGCGGCGAGTGGCGCCGGCCGAGGCGCGGGCCATGCGCCAGGCCGCCGCGCCGATGGTGGACGTGGTGGCGCTGTTCCGCGACAACCCCAAGGACGAGGTGCGCGAGGTGCTGCGTACGGTGCGTCCGACCCTGCTGCAGTTCCATGGCGACGAGGACGACGGCTTCTGTCGCAGCTTCAACCTGCCGTACCTGAAGGCGGTGCCGATGGGCGGCGGCGAGGTGAATGCGCGCACCCTGCAGCTGCAGTATCCGAACGCGGCCGGCTTCCTGTTCGACAGCCACGCGCCCGGCGAAAGCGGCGGTTCGGGCAAGACCTTCGACTGGTCGCGGCTGCCGACCGGCCTGCACCGGCCGTTCCTGCTCGCCGGCGGCATCAATGGCGACAACGTGTTCGACGCGATCATCGGCACCCTGCCGTGGGGCGTGGACGTGTCCAGCGGCATCGAGAGCCAGCCCGGGATCAAGGACGGCCACAAGATGCGCAAGTTCGTCGAGGAAGTGCGCCGCGCCGACTGCCACGAGTTGAACACCAACTGCTGAGCTCTGCCGGCTGGCACGCGCCGCCGGGAGCAGCCCGCTGCCGGGTCCGGGCCCGCGCCGGCCGCCGCAGGTGCCGCCGCATCGGCCCGCGCCGCGGGCCAACCGCCGCGACTTTCACGTATCATCCGGCTCTAGAACCTGCCGGCGGTCCGCCGCGCGCCGTGCGCGCAGGCCGGCGGGATGACGCGTGCCCATGATGGGGCGCGCCGTCACGGCACAGCAAGGATGAGGGGATGGCCGAGTTCCTGAACGTCGCACTGGGATTTCCCACGTTGCCGTACAGCATCCTGTTGGCATTTTCCGCGCTCTACTGGGCGCTGGCCGCCTTCGGCATCGGCGACCATGCCGCGCCCGACGGGCATCTGCATGTCGACGGCGCCGACCATGGCCTGCACGGCGTGTCCGCCGTCTTCGCGCGGCTGGGCCTGGGCGGTGCGCCGGTGATGCTGGTGGTGGCGCTGCTGTCGTTCTGGGGCTGGCTCGGCACCTATTTCGTCCATCTGTTCCTGCTGCAGTCCCTGCCGGCCGGCCTGCGCTGGGGCATCGGCAGCGGCGTGGCGCTGTTGGCCCTGCTGCCTGCGCTGCCGCTGACCTCCTGGATGCTGCGGCCGCTGCGCCGGCTGTTGCTGCGGCTGCGGCCGGTGGCGCAGACGTCGTTGCTCGGCAAGGTCGGCGTCGTCGCCTCGCCGCGTGCCGACGCGGACTCCGGCTACGCCGCCGTCGACGATGGCGGCGCCGGCCTGGTCCTGCAGGTGCGTGCCCAGGCCGGCCAGGTCTATCCGCGCGGCGAGCGCGTGGTGCTGGTCGACTACGTGCAGGCGCACAACCACTATCTGATCGCCCGCGAGCAGGATCTGCCGGGTTTGCCGTTTCCACACAGCCTGATTGCGGGCGATAAGGAGATCCACCGATGAGTTTTGCGACGATGGCGCCGTTTCTGATCGGCGTCGGCATCCTGCTGGTGCTGCTGCTGGGGCTGGCCGGCCTGTTCCGCGCGTTCTACCGCAAGGTGGATCAGGGCGTAGCGCTGATCGTCAACGACATGAGCGCCACGCCCAAGGTGCACTTCACCGGCGCGTTGATCGTGCCGGTGCTGTACCGCGCCGAGTTGATGCGGATCAGCCTGATCACCCTTCAGGTCGACCGCCGCGGCAAGGAAGGGCTGATCTGCCGCGACAACATGCGCGCCGACATCGCCGTGGCGTTCTACCTGCGGGTCAACGAGACCCAGGCCGACGTGCTGCGCGTGGCCAAGGCGATCGGCGCCGACCGCGCCTCGGACAAGGACGCGGTCGACGAACTGTTCAACGCCAAGTTCTCCGAGGCGCTCAAGACGGTGGGCAAGAAGTTCGAGTTCACCGAGCTGTTCGAGAAGCGTCAGGAGTTCCGCGACGAGATCATCGCGGTGATCGGCAACGACCTCAACGGCTACGTGCTCGAGGACGTGGCGATCGATTACCTGGAGCAGACGCCCAAGGCGCTGCTGGATCCGCACAACATCCTCGACGCCGAGGGCATCCGCAAGATCACCGAGCTCACCGGCACCCAGAACGTGGTCACCAACGAGCTGGAGCAGAACGCGAAGCTGGCGATCACCAAGAAGAACGTGGAGGCGCGCGAGGCGATGCTGGCGCTGGAGCGGCAGCAGGCCGAGGCCGAGGCGCGGCAGAAGCGCGAGGTCGACACGATCCGCGCGCGCGAGCAGGCCGAGACGCTGAAGGTGCAGGAGGAGCAGCGCCAGTTGGCGGAGAACGCGCGCATCGAGGCGCAGCAGCTGATCGACATCCGCGAGCAGAACCGCCTGCGCGAGGTCGAGGTGGCCGAACAGAACCGCCAGCGCGCGGTGGCCATCGAGGTCGAGCGGGTCGCGCGTGCGCGCCAGCTGGAGCAGGTCACCACCGATCGCGAGGTGCAGCTGCAGGGCGTGGAGCGCGACAAGGTGGTCGAGAACGGCAAGATGGACGTGGCCAACATCACCCGCGAGCGCATCGCCATCGACAAGACCGTGGCGCAGGAAGAGGAGCGGATCAAGGAAGTGCGTCAGGTCGCCGAGGCCGACCGGCTCAAGCAGGTCACGATCCTGGAAGCGGAGGCCAAGGCGCAGGAACTGCTGGTGCGCCAGGTCAAGGACGCGCAGGCGCGCGAGACCGCGGCCAAGCACCGCGCGGTCGAACTGACCACCCTGGCGCAGGCCGAACACGAGGCCGCCGGCAAGCAGGCCGAAGCCAAGAAGCTGCTCGCCGACGGCATCCGCGCCGAGAAGGCCGCGCCCGGTCTGGCCGACGCGCAGGTCAAGGAAGCCTCGGCGCTGGCGATCGAGAAGGTCGGTATCGCCGAGGCGCGGGTGATCGAGGCCAAGGCCGATGCCAGCCTCAAGCAGGGCAGCAACGAGGCGCGCGTGCTGGCCGAGACGCTGCAGGCCAAGGCGCAGGGCGAAGAGCAGATGGGCAAGGCCAAGGCCAGCGCCGCCGAGTCGATCGGCATGGCCGAGGCGGTGGTGGTGGAGAAGCGCCTGTTGGCCGAGGCCGACGGCCTGACCCGCAAGTTCGAGGCGATCGGCGCGCTCAGCGACAGCGCGCGCGGCCACGAGGAATTCCGGATGCTGCTCGACAACAGCCTCAAGCAGGCGCTGGCGTCGATCGAGGCCGGCAAGGAAGTGTCCAAGGAGAACGCCGAGGTCATCGCCAGCGCCCTGCGCAATGCCGACATCGACCTGGTCGGCGGCGACGGCGGCATGTTCGACAACCTCATCAAGGCGGTCTCGCTCGGCAAGTCGATCGAAGGCCTGGCCGACAAGAGCCCGATCGTGCAGGACCTGATGCAGCGCTATCTCGGCGTGCAGCGCGGCGCGGCGGCGCCGTCGCGGCTGGCGCCGGACGCGGCTGGCCAACTGCCCGTCGCCGAGCCTTGAGCGCGGCACTGGACTGAGTGCGCAGGCGGCGCGCGGCCGGCGACGGTGGCGCGTCGCCGCAACCCGTGGCGGGCGCGCGGCGCGATGCGCCGATCCCCCGCAAGCCGGCAGGAGCCGCGACGATGGCAACACCTCCCCAACCCCAGACCGATCCCCAGCCCGAGGGCGACGCGCCCAGCCAGGTCGACCAGGCGGTCGCCCAGGGCGGCGCCTACGACGTGCTGCGCAAGCGCTTGGTCGAGCAGGGCGCGCGGCTGCAGGACGCGGTCGAGGCGCTCAACCGGCAGCGCCTGCAGGAGTTCGGCGACAGCCGTCTCGAGGTGGACGGCCGCTTCCGCATCCGCACCGAGCACAATTGCGTCGGCCGCGACATCGTGCAGGTCGGGCCGGACCTGCTGCTGTTCGGCTACAACGTGTTCCTCGGGCTCAAGAACCAGACCCGCGTGCAGGACGTGTTCGGGCTGTACCGGCTGGTCGAGGGCGCTGACGGCTACGACGTCAGCCCGATCGACCTGGCCGGCAGCTTCCTCGGCCAGGCCGGCTTCGTGCACGACTTCGGCGAGCTGTACGCCTACTACAAGCACGCGCGGCTGCTGCAACTGATCGTCATCGGCGGCAAGCTGCTGGCGGCGTTCCAGATCGGCGAGCGCAGCAGCGACGTGCGCGTATTCCGCTGGGCGCAGGACAGCGACGGCGCGCTCACCTACATCGATGCGCGCGGCGAACGCGACATCGCGCTGCCGCCGCCGTTCGACTTCGAATGGACCCGCGCCACCCGCGAGATGGCGGTGAACGGGCGCCATTCGCATCTGAACATCCTCGATACCCTGTTCGTGGAGACCATCGGCGGCGATCTGACCATCAAGGTCGAGAACAACACCGAGACCGGACAGGGCATCTACAGCGAGCCGGTGGAGGACAAGACCCAGTCGCTGGACGATGCGCAGTTCGATTTCGCGCGGGTCGGCAGCCTGGTCCTGCTCAAGGTGCTGCCGTATCGCGAGACGCAGTGGCGCGGGCTGATCTACAACACGCTCAGCGGCCGCATCGTGCGCAACGACGCCATCGTGCAGGCCTGCGTGCAGCTGCCCGAGGACCACGGCATCATTTTTCCCGGCGGCTATTACCTGCAGAACGGCGATCACAAGGCGTTCGACGCGGCGATGGACGGGATGCAGTTCAAGCGCGCGATCCGCTCGCCCAACGGCGAGGACGTGCTGTACATCTTCTACGAGCGCGAGGGCGGCAAGTCCGCGCTGTTCGTCTACAACACCATCCGCCGCGCGCTGCAGAACCCGGTGTTCGGCCATGGTTACGCGTTGCTGCAGGACGGGCGCATGGTGCTGTTCCATGCCGAGGGCAGCGAGCCGACCCGGATCCATCCGATGCAGGTCTGGCAGACTCCCTTCAGCAGCGACGAGTTCGCCGCCAGGCGCCCGCCGAGCAATACCTTCCTCGGCCGCATCGGCAATGCCGAATTGGTGCGCGGCATCTCCAGCCTGTTCGGGCTGGCGCGCGCGATCGACCGCGACGAGGTGTCGGTGCAGCGCTACCAGTTGCTGGTGGAGGACGCGCGGCGCCTGTTCGACGCGCACCATTGGCTGGAGGACGCGCACTGCGGCGACCTGGCCGGCGTGCTGCGCGGCATCAGCGCCACCGGCGAGGCGGTGCTGGACGAATACGAAAAGGTGCTGTCGATCCGCCAGCAGTCCGACCAGGCGATGGCCGAGGCCACGGCCGCGCACAAGGCGCTGCTGGCGCGGTTGCAGCCGGAGAACTGGAGCAGCATCCAGGAGTTCGTCGAACCGCTCAACGCCATCGCCGCGCAGCGCGGCCATCTGCTGACCATCCGCGAGTACCGCTACATCGACACCGATGCGATCGATGCGATGGGCGCGACGCTGCAGCAGGCCCACGACACGGTCGGCGCCGCCACCGGGCGTTTCCTCGGCAGCGAAAGCGCGCTGGCGCCGTTGCACGCGCGCCTGGCCGAGCTGGACGCGGCGGCGCAGGCGGCGGCGACCGCGCGCGGGCTGTCCGAGCAGGTGCAGGCGATGCAGGCGATGTCGGCCGATCTGGACCTGCTGTCGGAATTGATGGCCGGGCTCAAGGTCGACGACGCCACCGAGCGCACCCGCGTGGTCGAGGCCCTGTCCGAAGTCTACGCGCGGCTCAACCAGGCGCGCGCGCGTGCCGAGCAGCGCCGCAAGAGCCTGGGTTCGGCCGAGACCGTGGCCCAGTTCGGTGCGCAGTTCGCGCTGTTCGGCCAGGCGATCACCAGCGCGCTGGCGCTGTCCTCCGATCCCGAGCGCGCCGACGAGCAACTGTCGCGGCTGATGGTGCAACTGGAGGAACTGGAGAGCCAGTTCGGCGAGCACGAGCAGTTCCTCGGCGACATCCTCAGCAAGCGCGAGGAACTGGTCGAGGCGTTCGAGACGCACAAGCAGGCCTTGCTCGACGACCGCCAGCGCAAGGCGCGCTCCTTGCTGGACGCGGCCTCGCGCATCCTCGACGGCCTGCCGCGGCGCACCGAGCGCTTCGCCAACGCCGACGAACTCAACGCCTTCTTCGCCGGCGACCCGCTGATTCTCAAGCTGCGCGAGCTGGCCGAGCGGCTGCGCGGCTACCGCGACAACGTCAAGGCCGACGACGTCGAGGCGCGGCTGAAGGGCGTGCGCGACCAGGCGGTGCGCGCGCTGCGCGACCGCAGCGAGCTGTTCGAGGCCGGCGGCAACGTGGTGCGGCTGGGTCCGCGGCACCGCTTCAGCGTCAACACGCAAGCATTGGACCTGACCCTGCTGCCGCGCGAGGACGGACTGGCGCTGCATCTGACCGGCACCGACTACCTGGAGCCGCTGCAGGACGCCGCGCTGGACGCCACCCGCGCCTACTGGCAGGTGGCGCTGGATTCGGAATCGCCCACGCTGTACCGCGGCGAATACCTGGCCGGGCGCATGCTGGAAGCGGCGCTGGCGGGCGAGGAGGGGCTGAGCCTGGATGCGCTGGCGCAACTGGCGGCCACGCCCGACGCGCTGGCGCGCAGCGTGCGCGACTTCGCCGCGCCGCGCTACCGCGAGGGCTACGAGCGCGGCATCCACGACCACGACGCCACGCGCATCCTGCAGGCGCTGCTGCCCTTGCAGCAGGCCGCGGGCACGCTGATGCACGCCCCGGCCGCGCGCGCGCTGGCGCTGGCGTTCTGGGCCGAACGCCAGCGCGAGGAGGAGGTGGCCGCGTGGGTCGCGCGCCAGGCCGGCGTCGATGCGATCGCGCGCCTGTTCGGCGCGCGCGACGGCCGCGACGCGCTGCAGGCCGAGATGGCGCAGGCCATGCAGCGCTTCGCCGAGGACGCAGGGCTTGCGTTCGATGCCGCCCAGGCGCGGGCGGCCGCCGCCTACCTGGCGGCCGAACTGGCGCAGGGCGAACCGACTTTTCCGTTCAGCCGGCATGCGCGGGAACTGCTCGATGCGCTGCATGCGCGGCTGGCCGAGGCCGGGCTGCGCGAGCAGTTCGAGCAAGGCCTGGAACGCGTGCGCGGCAAGCTCGGCGCTGCCTGGACGCAGGCCAGCCAGTGGGTGCAGGGCCTGTGCCACGATCCGCGCTTCGCGGTCCACGCCGGCTACGCGCCCGAGGCGGTGGCGATCGCGCTGCTGGCGCCGCGGCTGCGCAGCCGCGCCAGCGAGGTGGCGTTGATGGCCACGGTGGAGGGCCTGCTCGGCGAACATCCGCGTATCGAAGGCGGGCGCCTGCGCCTGGCCATCGACGATTTCCTGGCGCGCCTGCGCCACCACGAGCAGGTGTTCGTGCCCGGCTTCCGCCAGTACCAGGCACTGCGCCAGCAGGTCATCGCCCGCGAGCGCGAGCAGTTGCGCCTGTCCGAGTTCAAGCCGCGGCCGCTGTCCTCGTTCGTGCGCAACAAGCTGATCAATGAGGTCTACCTGGGCGTGATCGGCGACAACCTGGCCAAGCAGATGGGCACGGTCGGCGAGAACAAGCGCAGCGACCTGATGGGCATGCTGATGCTGATCTCGCCGCCCGGCTACGGCAAGACCACGCTGATGGAGTACGTCGCCAGCCGGCTCGGCCTGGTCTTCATGAAGATCAATGGTCCCGCGCTGGGCCACGCGGTGCGCTCGCTGGATCCGGCGCAGGCGCCGGACGCCACCGCGCGACAGGAATTGCTCAAGCTCAATCTCGCGCTGGAGATGGGCAACAACACCATGCTGTACGTCGACGACATCCAGCACACGCACCCGGAATTCCTGCAGAAGTTCATCTCGCTGTGCGACGGCACGCGCCGCATCGAGGGCGTGTGGAAGGGGCGCACGCGCACCTACGACATGCGCGGCAAGAAGTTCTGCGTGGTGATGGCCGGCAATCCGTACACCGAGTCGGGCGAGGTGTTCAAGATTCCGGACATGCTCGCCAACCGCGCCGACATCTACAACCTGGGCGACGTGCTCGGCGGCATGGAGGAGGCGTTCCTGCTCAGCTACATCGAGAACGCGCTCACCTCCAATCCGGTGCTCGCGCCGCTGGCCACGCGCGAGCTGGCGGACCTGTACCTGCTGGTGGATCGCGCGCGCGGCAAGGAGATCTCCAGCAACGCGCTCAGCCATGCCTACAGCGGCGCGGAGATCAACGAGATCGTGGCCACGCTGCAGCGCCTGCTGCGCGTGCGCGAGGTGGTGTACAAGGTCAACCAGCAGTACATCGCCAGCGCCGCGCAGGACGATCGCTACCGCACCGAGCCGCCGTTCCGGCTGCAGGGCAGCTACCGCAACATGAACAAGCTGGCGGAGAAGGTCTCGCCGGTGATGAACGAGGCCGAGTTGCAGCAGCTGATCTCCGACCACTACCTGGGCGAGGCGCAACTGCTGACCAGCGGCGCCGAGGAGAACCTGCTCAAGCTGGCCGAGTTGCGCGGCGCGATGGGCGCCGAGGAACAGGCGCGCTGGGACCAGATCAAGCGCGACTTCCTGCGCAACAAGGCGATGGGCGCCGACGAGGCCGATGTCGGCGGGCGCATGGTGGCGCAGTTGGCGGACATCGCAGGCGGCCTGCAGGGGCTGCGTGCCGAGCCGAGTCCGGAACCGGCACGCTGGGAGCAACTTCTTGCGCTGCTGCGGCAGGTGCTGGCCGAACGCGAGCGCGAAGCGCCGCCCGCCACGCCCGTGGCCACGCCGGCCGCGCCTGCGCAGACGGAAGCATCGGTCACGCCCGCGCTGCAGCCCTTGCTGGACGCACTCGCGCGCTCGCACGAGGGCCAGGCGCAGGCCGGGCAGGCGCTGACCGCGCTGGCAGAGGCGCTGCGCGCGTCGTTGCGCGAGCCGTCCGCGCCGGAAGCGGAGCCGCGCGTGCGGCGGCCGCGCACGCTGGCCGAACGCCAGCTCGACGAAGCGCTGGCGCGGCATTTCTATGGCGACGCGGGCGCCGCGCGCAGCGACGATCCCGAACCCGGCCCGGTGTGAGCGCGCGCGCCGCTCCTGCGCTGCCCGAGCCGCCGGTGTCGCCGCCCGCGGCGAACGACGCGCAGGCCGCGTCCGGCTACGCGGCGCCGCTGCTGGAGGCGGTCGCACAGGCGCTGGCCGCGCGCGCCGCCGCGCCGGACGCCGGCGCGGCACTGGTGCAGGAGCTGGAGCGCATCCAGCACGCACTGCAGGCGCGCGATCCGCGGCGGATCCGCCGCGACAGCAGCCTGCTCGGCCGTCTGCTCGGCCGCGACCTGGAGCGCCAGGCCGAGGCCGAGACCCTGCAGGCGCAACTGGGCGTGGTCCTGCTGCGCGCCGATGCGCATGCCCAGGCGCTGCGGCACGCGGGCCAGGCCTATGCCGAAAGCGCCGGCGTCGCCGAGGCCGGCATGGCCGCGCTCGAGCGCTGGATCGCCGCGGCGCCGACGCCCGACCCGGCGTTGGCGCAGGCCTGGAACCAGCGACTCGACCACTTGCGCCGCCTCGCCGCCGCCTGGCGCCTGGAAGCGGCGCAATGGCGGTTGCTGCAACAGCAGGGCGAGGACCTGCTGCAACGCTACAGGAACATCCGCGACGTGCTGCTGCCGGCCTGGCGCCAAGCCGCCGTCACGCCGCAGGCAGCGCAGGGCAGGGACCACGTGGCCCGCGCCGCACAGGCGCAGCAACACATCCTGGCCGAACTGCAGGCCATGCGGGCTAGACTGCGCTGAGCCTGCGCCGCCGCCGCGAATCGCTATCGAAGGAGAACCATGATGACCCAGGAACACCCGCTGACGCCGCAGAGCCTGCCGCTGCAACCAGACGAAGCCGAGCTCAAGGCGCTCGGCCTGGTGCCGGACGATCGTGCGCAGATCGCGGCGCTGGCGCAGGGCCTGCGCGAACTCACGCCCGGCAGCCTGCACCTGTTCGGCACCGAGGTCGCCGCGCAGACCGCCGCGTTCTCCAGCCAGTTGCTGGATCAGGTCCGCAACCGCGACCTGGAGGCCAGCGGCGACAAGCTCGGCGAAGTGGTGCGGATCGCGCGCGCGCTCAAGCTCGACCAGCTCGGCGAGCGCTCGCGGGTGCCGCTGATCGGCGGCCTGATCGATCGCCTGCGCGCGTCCAAGGACGAACTGGTGCAGAAGTTCAGCGACACCAACCGGCAGATCGAACAACTGCTGCGCGACGTCGGCACGCAGCAGGCCAACCTCGGCCAGCGCGTGGGCGAATTCGACCGCATGCACCAGATGGTGCAGGCCGAGCGCCGCGAACTGGGCCTGCACGTCGCTGCCGGCAAGCTGCGCCTGGCCGAACTGCAGCAACAGCACCTGGCGCTGGCGGGCCAGGACGATCCGCAGGCGCGCGGCCAGCGCGCCGAGATCGACACCGCCCTGCGCCTGCTCGACAAGCGCGTCGGCGACCTGCAGGTGATGCAGCACGCGGCCGAGCAGGCGCTGCCGATGATCCGGCTGATCCAGGCCAACGCGCTGCAACTGATCGAGAAGTTCAACACCGTCCGCGACATCACCATCCCGTCGTGGAAGCGCCAGTTCGCGATCCAGCTGTCGCTGCACGAGCAGCAGAACGCGGCGGCGCTGTCCAACGCCATCGACGATGCCACCAACGACATCATGCGCCGCAACGCCGACCTGCTGCGGCAGGCCTCGGTGGACACGGCGCGCGCCAACCAACGCGCGGTGATCGACATGGACACGCTGCGCCACGTGCACGAGCAACTGATCGCCACGGTGGAGGAGGTGCGCGAGATCCACCGCGACGGCATGCAGCAGCGGCGCGCCGCCGAGGTCGAGCTGAGCCGGCTGCGCGACGACCTGCAGCGGCGCCTGGCCGCGCCGGCGCAGCCGGGCTGACGCGCGCGCCCGCCGATGGGCGCTCGACGCCCCACCCACCCATGTAGAGCGGCTTCAGCCGCGACAGACACCTCCACTCCCGCGCACGCCAGGCGTCGCGGCCAAGCGTCCTGTACAGCGCGGTTGCGCCGCGAATTGCCAGCGAACAGGCCAGGCAATACGCCTAGCCGCGATCCTCCCGCAACTCGCCGGCCAACCACCCGGCCAACGCCTCCACCCGTGGATCCTGCTGCTCCCGCCGCGCGCACAGCGCCCACTGCCCGCCGGTGTCGACGAAGCCCCACGGCGCCAGCAGGCGGCCATTGGCCAGGTCGTCGGCGACCAGCGGCTGCGGCGCGATCGCCACGCCGATTCCGGCCAGCGCCGCCTCCAGCAGGTAGTACAGGTGCTCGAAGCCGGTGCCGTAGCGCAACTGTGCCGGCGCCAGGCCTTGCGCCTCGGCCCAGGCCGGCCAGGCCTGCGGGCGCGACACCGTATGCAGCAGTGGCAGTCCCTGCAGTGCCGCCGGCGCGGCCGCGGTCAGGGCCGGTGCCTGCGGCAGGGCCGGGCTGAGTACCGGGCCGATCCGCTCCGGCGCCAGCACGCGCACCTGCCAGTCCGCCGGCCATGGCGCCTGGCCCAGCAGCAGCGCCGCATCCAGGCCGTCCAGGTCGGCGGCGAAGTCGCCCTCGTGCGCGGACAGGTGCAGGGTCAGCGCCGGCAGGTCGCGCTGCAGCGCCTGCAGCCGCGGAATCATCCAGCGGGCGAGGATGCTGCCGGGGCAGCCCAGCACCAGCGCGGCCGGGCGCGATGGGCGGCGCAACTCCGCCACCGCGTCCTGCAACTGCGCGAAGGCGCTGCCGGCGGCCTCGCACAGGTGCGTGCCGGCGGCGGTCGGGCGGATGCCGCGGCCGTCGCGCTGCAGCAGCGGCAGCCCCAGTTCCTGCTCCAGCAGCCGCACCTGACGGCTCACCGCGCCATGGGTGACATGCAGTTCCGCCGCCGCGGCGCCGACGCTGCGCAGCCGCGCGGCGGCCTCGAACGCACGCAGGGCGTTGAGCGAGGGCAGGCGGCGCAGGCTGGTCATGTGAGTTTTCCTGACAGGTCGTGTCAGACTTTATCGGTTTTTGTGCGTCGACGTGTGCTCTAAAGTGCAGGCCTGTCCTGTTGCCCCCGGTTGCGCCATGTCCTCTGTTCCCGTCAGCGACTTCCACGCCTATCCCGACGCCGCCGGCCATTTCGGCCGCTACGGCGGCCGTTTCGTCGCCGAGACCCTGATCGGCCCGCTGCAGGAACTGGCCGCCGCCTACGATGCCGCGCGCCAGGATCCGGCCTTCATCGCCGCCTACGACAAGGACCTGACCCATTACGTCGGCCGGCCCAGCCCGATCTACCACGCCGAGCGGCTCAGCCGCGAAGTGGGCGGCGCGCAGATCCTGCTCAAGCGCGAGGACCTGAACCACACTGGCGCGCACAAGATCAACAACACCATCGGCCAGGCGCTGCTGGCCAGCCGCATGGGCAAGACCCGCATCATCGCCGAGACCGGCGCCGGCCAGCACGGCGTGGCCAGCGCCACGGTGGCCGCGCGGCTGGGCCTGGAGTGCGTGGTGTACATGGGCGCCACCGACATCGAGCGGCAGAAGATCAACGTCTACCGGATGAAGCTGCTCGGCGCCACGGTGGTGCCGGTGCATTCCGGCTCGGCCACGCTCAAGGACGCGCTCAACGAGGCGATGCGCGATTGGGTGACCAACGTGCAGGACACCTTCTACATCATCGGCACCGTCGCCGGTCCCGATCCTTACCCGCGCATGGTGCGCGACTTCAACGCCATCGTCGGCCGCGAGGCGCGTGAGCAGATGCTGCGCGACTACGGCCGCCTGCCGGATGCGATCAGCGCCTGCGTCGGCGGCGGCAGCAACGCCATCGGCCTGTTCCATGCCTTCCTCAACGACGCTTCGGTGAAGATCTACGGCGCCGAGGCCGCCGGCGATGGCATCGGCAGCGGCCGCCACGCCGCCTCGATCGCCGCCGGCCGTCCCGGCGTGCTGCACGGCAACCGCACCTACGTGATCTGCGACGACGACGGGCAGATCGTCGAGACCCACTCCGTGTCCGCCGGCCTGGACTACCCGGGCGTGGGCCCGGAGCACGCGTTCCTGGCCGACAGCGGCCGCGCCATCTACCAGGGCATCACCGACGACGAAGCGCTGGCCGCGTTCCACCTGCTGGCGCATACCGAAGGCATCCTCGCCGCGCTGGAGTCCAGCCACGCCGTGGCGCAATCGATCAAGCTGGCGCGCGAATTGCCCAAGGACGCGCTGGTGCTGTGCAACCTGTCCGGCCGCGGCGACAAGGATGTGCACACCATCGCCGCGCGCGAGGGGCTGACGCTGTAACGCTTTACCCTTCTCCTTCGGGAGAAGATGGCGCGGAGCGCCGGATGCGGGTGCGGGCGCAGCCCCGGACTCACATTCCGCACCGCTTCGCCTCTTCCCCTCACCCCAATCCCTCTCCCGGTGGGAGAGGGGCGCATAGGTCCCCCATGAACCGCCTCGCCGATACCTTCGCCCGACTCGATACCCACGGCCGCAAGGCCCTGATTCCCTTCCTCACCGCCGGCGATCCGTCGCTGGAGGCGACCGTGCCGGCGATGCATGCGCTGGTCGAGGCCGGTGCCGACGTGATCGAGCTGGGCGTGCCGTTCTCCGACCCCATGGCCGATGGCCCGACTATCCAGCGCAGTTCCGAGCGCGCGCTGGCGCGCGGCGCAGGCCTGCGCTACGTGCTGGAGACGGTCAGCGCGTTCCGCCGCGACGACGCCACCACGCCGGTGGTGCTGATGGGCTACCTCAACCCGGTGGAGATCCACGGCACCGCGCGCTTCGCCGAGGAAGCGGTGGCGGCCGGCGTGGACGGCGTCCTGCTGGTCGACCTGCCGCCGGAGGAGTCGGCCGAGACCCTGACGGTCTTCGCCGACGCCGGCCTGGACCTGATCGTGCTGGCCTCGCCGACCACCAGCGACGCGCGCATCGACCTGTTGTGCGAGGCGGCGCGCGGCTACCTGTACTACGTCAGCTTCGCCGGCGTCACCGGCGCCGACCGGCTGGATACCCGTGCCGCCGGCGATCGCCTGCGCCAGTTGCGCGCGCGCTGCCCTGTGCCGGTGGTGGCCGGCTTCGGCATCAAGGACGCCGCCAGCGCCAAGGCCATGGCGGTCGATGCCGACGGCGTGGTGGTGGGCAGCGCGCTGGTCGCGGCGCTGGCCGAGGCCGGCAGCCCGCAGGCCGCGCGCGAGGCGGCCCTGGCGTTCCTGGTGCCGCTGCGGCAGGCGCTGGACGCGGGCTGAGCCACGCCCGGTGTGTGTGCGAACGCCCGCCTTGCGCGGGCGTTCGCGTTTTGCCGCAATGCCGCAAATGTGGTGCGTGCGGATCATACGGTACATGCATCGTTGGTCGGACGGCACGCGCCGTCGCTGGCCCCCGCTTGCGTGTCGACGGTGCGGGATGGCGGCGGCGATGCCGCACGTCCCGCGTTGCGCGGCCGCAGCAGGCGTCCTGGCGGCAGCCGCGCCGGTACCGGCCGGCCTGGCCGCTCCATGCGCCACCGTCTGCAGGCCACCGGGGGACCGAGTTAGACTGTCGCCCCTCTGCGGCTCTCGCGGCCGCCCAATGGATCGTCACATCGCATGAGTTGGCTCAGCAAATTGATGCCTTCGGGCATCCGCACCGACAGCACGCCCAGCAAGAAGCGCAGCGTTCCCGAAGGCTTGTGGGAGAAATGTCCCAACTGCAGCGCCGTGCTGTACCGGCCGGAGCTGGAGGAGAACCTGGAGGTGTGCCCGAAGTGCGGCCACCACATGGCGATCCGCGCGCGCGCGCGCCTGGCCGCGCTGTTCGACGCCGACACCGCGCCGACCGAGATCGGTGCGCGCCTGGGTCCGACCGACGCGCTCAAGTTCAAGGACCAGAAGAAGTACGGCGAGCGCATCAAGGCCTCACAGAAGAGCACCGGCGAATACGACGCGCTGGTGGCGATGCAGGGCCTGCTCAAGGGCCAGCCGCTGGTCGCGGCCTCGTTCGATTTCGCCTTCATGGGCGGCTCGATGGGCTCGGTGGTCGGCGAGCGCTTCGCCCTGGCCGCGGAGACCGCGCTGAAGATCGGCGCGCCGTTCGTGTGCTTCTCCGCCAGCGGCGGCGCACGCATGCAGGAAGGTCTGTTTTCGCTGATGCAGATGGCCAAGACCTCGGCCGCGCTCGGCCGCCTGCGGGAGGCCGGCCTGCCGTACGTGTCGGTGCTGACCCATCCCACCACCGGCGGCGTCTCGGCCAGCTTCGCCATGCTCGGCGACATCAACATCGCCGAGCCGTACGCACTGATCGGCTTCGCCGGCCCGCGCGTGATCGAGCAGACCGTGCGCGAGACCCTGCCGGAAGGCTTCCAGCGTTCGGAGTTCCTGCTCGAGCACGGCGCCATCGACCAGATCTGCGACCGCCGCGAACTGCGCGACCGCCTGTCCGAGCTGCTGGCGCTGATGATGCGGCAGCCGGCCCCGGCGAAAAGCGAGGCGGCATGACGGCCGGGAATCGGGAGTCGGGAATGGGGAATCGTGGTGTCGCGCGTGCGTCGCATCGCGCGGCAAGCCCATGCTTGTCGCGATCCCTGGACGTCTCCGGCTGTTCCCGATTCCCGATTCTCCATTCCCGATTCCCCAGCGCATGAGCCAACGCAAATACTTCGGCACCGACGGCATCCGCGGCCGGGTCGGGCAGGGGGCGATTTCCGCCGATTTCGTGATGCGCCTGGGCAATGCGCTGGGCCGCGTGCTGGTCGCCGGCGGCACCGCACGGCCGACCGTGGTGATCGGCAAGGACACGCGCATCTCCGGCTACATGTTCGAGTCGGCGCTGGAGGCCGGGCTGGTCGCGGCAGGCGCCAACGTGCAGTTGCTCGGGCCGATGCCGACTCCGGCGGTGGCGTTCCTCACGCGCACCCTCGGCGCCGATGCCGGCATCGTGATCAGCGCTTCGCACAATCCGCACTACGACAACGGCATCAAGTTCTTCTCCGCACACGGCGAGAAGCTCGACGACGCCACCGAGCAGGCGATCGAGGCCGCGCTGGACGCACCGTTCGCCACGGTCGAGTCCGAGCGGCTGGGCAAGGCGATGCGCGCGCGCGAGGCGATCGGCCGCTACATCGAGTTCTGCAAGGCCAGCGTGCCGCGCGGCTTCGACCTGCGCGGGCTGAAGCTGGTGCTGGACTGCGCGCACGGCGCGACCTACCACATCGCGCCGCTGCTGTTCCGCGAGCTGGGCGCGGAGGTGATCGCGATCGGCGCCGCGCCGGACGGGCTCAACATCAACGCCGGCGTCGGCTCGATGCACATCGACAACCTCGCCGCCAACGTGCGCGAGCATGGCGCGCACCTGGGCATCGCCTTCGACGGCGACGGCGACCGCGTGCTGATGGCCGACGACCAGGGCAACCCGGTCGACGGCGACGGTCTGCTGTACGTGCTGGCCTGCGGCTGGCAGGCCAGCGGCCGCCTGCACGGCCCGGTGGTCGGCACGTTGATGACCAACTATGGCCTGGAACGGGCGCTGGCCGCGTTGCAGGTGCCGTTCCTGCGCGCCAAGGTCGGCGACCGCTACGTGCACCAGGCACTGGTGGAACAGGGCGGGGTGCTCGGCGGCGAGGCCTCCGGGCACATGCTGTGCCTGGACCGCGCCACCACCGGCGACGCCATCGTCAGCGCGCTGCAGGTGCTGGAAGTGCTCAAGCGCTCGCGGCAGACCCTGCGCCAGGCGCTGGCCGGGCTGCAGAAGGTGCCGCAGCAGACGGTCAACGTGCGCCTGCAGCCGGGCGTGCGCCCGCTCGAGGCCGATTCCGTGAAGGCCGCGCTGGCCGCGGCGCAGGCGGCGGTGCAGGGGCGCGGGCGCGCCTTCCTGCGCGCCTCCGGCACCGAACCGGTGGTGCGGGTCACGGTCGAGGCCGACGATGCCGCGTTGATGCGGCAGACCCTCGACGCCCTGGCCGAGGCGGTCCGTGACGCGGCGTGAGTCGATCGCCATTGCCATCTTCGTGATCGTCGCCAAGGCGGTCACGTTCTACCTGCTGTATCGCCTGCTGCGCTGAGCGCGGCGTTTGCTTCCTCTCACGAGATGACGGTTCCTGCCATGACTGCGCGCATTCCCACCCTCGACATCACCCGTTTCGACACCGACCGCGAGGCCTTCGTCGCCGAGCTGGGCGCGGCCTACCGCGAGTGGGGCTTCGCCGGCATCCGCAACCACGGCATCGCCCAGGCGCAGATCGACGCGGCCTACGACGTGTTCAAGGCGTTCTTCGCCCTGCCCGAGGAGACCAAGCGCAAGTACCACCTGCCCGGCAGCGGCGGCGCGCGCGGCTATACCGCCTTCGGCGTGGAGACCGCCAAGGACTCCAAGCATTTCGACCTGAAGGAGTTCTGGCACATCGGCCGCGAGATTTCCGACGACTCCCCGTACCGCGCGGTGATGCCGCCGAACCTGTGGCCGAGCGAAGTGCCCGGCTTCCGCGCCCACGGCTACGGCCTGTACCAGGCGCTGGACCAGCTCGGCGCGCGCGTGCTGTCGGCACTGGCCCTGCATATCGGCCTGCCCGAGCATTACTTCGTCGACAAGACCGATTCGGGCAATTCGATCCTGCGCCCGATCCACTACCCGCCGATCACCGCCGACGACATCCCCAACGTGCGCGCCGGCGCCCACGAGGACATCAACCTGATCACCCTGCTGGTCGGCGCCAGCGCCGCCGGCCTGGAAGTGAAGTCCAAGCAGGGCGAGTGGGTGCCGTTCACCTCCGACGCCGACACCATCGTGGTCAACATCGGCGACATGCTGCAGCGCCTCACCAACCACGTGTACCCCTCGACCACCCACCGCGTGGTCAATCCCCCGGGCGAGCAGGCACGCCAGCCGCGCTACTCGGTGCCGTTCTTCCTGCACCCGAACCCGGACTTCGTGATCGACGTGCTGCCGTCGTGCGTGAGCGCCGACAACCCCAGCCGCTATCCCGAGCCGATCACCGCGCAGGGGTATCTGGAAGAGCGGTTGCGCGAGATCAAGCTGAAGTAAGTCGCGCCCGCAACGCTGCGTGCCGCCGCCGGGACGCCCGGCGGCCGGGACCGGCCTCAAGCCGGGTCCATTCACGGCCGATATCGCTTGCAGGTCGCCCTCGACGCGCCGTCCGGGAGGTCCGGGCGCTGCCAGCCGGGCCCGTAGCGAGGGTGCGATGACAAGGCGAACAGGATCGTTCTGGCGGCAGGGCCGCTGCCGTTGGCTTGCCGTGGTGCTCGCGATGGCGGCACTGCCTGCCGCGGCCACGCCGGTTACGGTGCTTGTGGCCGACGCCGCTGGTCCGCTGGCCGATGCCGTGGTCAGCCTGCAACCGGCCGCGCCGGCGCGCCCGGCCGCGCCGGCCTCGGCGACGGCGACGATGGATCAGGTCAACTCGCAGTTCGTGCCCGCAGTGCTGGCGGTGCAGGCCGGCAGTTGGGTGCGCTTTCCCAACAGCGACCAGATCCGCCACCAGGTCTATTCCTTCTCGCCCGCCAAGCGCTTCGAACTGCCGCTGTACCAAGGCAGCACCGCCAAGCCGGTGCGCTTCGAGCAGGCGGGTCTGGTCACGGTGGGCTGCAACATCCACGACTGGATGGTCGGCTACGTGGTGGTGCTGGACACCCCGTACTTCGCGGTGACCGGCGCCGACGCGCAGGTGCGGCTGGAAGTGCCGCCCGGCGCCTACGAACTGCGGGTGTGGCATCCGCGCCTGAGCGGCGCCGGCTACGCGCAACCGCTGCAGGTAGCGCGCGCGCCGCTGCGCCAGGCGGTGCAGTTGGCCACGCGCGGACCGGCGCCGGTCGTCCCGGAAGATCCGCGCATCCGCGCGCTGCAGGACAAGTTCCGCCGCAGCCAGACGGCGCCGACGCGATGAAGCCGTGGCGGTTGCACACCCGCATCGCCGCGCTGCTGGTGCTGGTGGTGCTGGCGGCCCAGGCGCTGACGTTCCTGGCCGTGCAGGTGGCGACCCGGCGCAGCGTCGCCGCGCAACTGGACGACGAACTGCGCACGGGCGAGCGCGTGTGGCAGCGCATCGATCAGCGCCGCGACGAGCAACTGCTGCAGGCCGCCTCGGTGCTGGCCGACGATTTCGGCTTCCGCGCCGCGGTGACCAGCGGCGACGTGCCGACCATGCAGTCGGCACTGCGCAACCACGCCGCGCGGGTGCGCGCGCCCAGCGCGCTGCTGCTGTCGGCCGACGGCCAATTCCTGGCCGGGCTGTCGGCGCTGCCGCAGGCGCAGCAACTGCGTGCGGTGCAGCCGCTGCTGCGGCAGGCGCAGCGCAACGGCAGTGCGGTCGGCATCGTGCTGCTGGACCGGCGCCTCATGCGTCTGGCGCTGGTGCAGGTGCTGGCGCCGCAACGGGTCGGCTGGGTCGCGATCGGCGGCGAATCCGGCGACGAGCTCGGCCAGGATTTCGTCGGCACCACCGGGCTGGACGCGACCTTCTTCACCACCCAGGGCGCACCGCAGGTGCTGGCCTCGACCCTGGATCCGCTGCGTGCCGCGCAGTTCCAGCAGCAACTGCGGCGCACGCCGCTGGCGCCGGCGGCCGCGCAGCCGCTGCAGTTGGGGCAGGCGCGCTACCTGCTGCGGGTGCGGCCGGCGTCCGATGACGGCCGGGTCATGGTCGCGCTGCAGGCCTCGCTGGACCGCGCCGACGCGCCGTACCGTCTGCTGAAGCTGCGCATCCTGATCCTGGCCGGCGTGGCCACGCTGGCCGCGCTGGTGGCGGCGATCTTCCTGGCGCGCGGGGTCAGCCGTCCGGTCGCGCAACTGGTCGCGGCGACGCGGCGTATCCAGCACGGCGACTACCAGGCGCTGCTGCCGTTGCACGCCGGTGCCGAACTGGCCGAACTGGCCAGCAGCTTCGGCGCCATGCAGCGCCGCATCGCCAGTCGCGAGCAGGACATCCTGCACCAGGCGCGGCACGATGCGCTGACCGGGATGCCCAACCGCACGGCGCTGCTGCAGCACCTGCAGTCCGTGGTCGAGGCCTGCCAGGCCGATGCCAGTTCCGCCGCGGTGCTGGTGCTGGACCTGGAGCGCTTCAAGGAACTCAACGACAGCTTCGGCCACGATTTCGCCGACCAGGTGCTGGTCCATACCGGGCGCCGGCTGGAGCAGGCGGTGCGCGCGCCGGACCGGGTCGGCCGGCTCGGCAGCGACGAATTCATGGTGGTGCTGGCGCACGCCGATGCCGCCGCGGTGGAGGCCTATGCCGACGAGCTGCTGGCGCAACTGCGGCACCCGCTGAGCCTGCCGCAGGCGCGGATCCTGGCCGACGCCAGCATCGGCATCGCGCTGATTCCCGCGCATGGCGCCGATGCCGATACCCTGTTGCGCCGCGCCGACATCGCCCGCCAGCAGGCGCGGCAACACGGCGGCGGCGCATCCGTGTACCGCGACGGGCAGGACGAGCAGCATCTGCGCCGCCTGCGCCTGACCGGCGACCTGCGCCAGGCGATCGCGCGCGGCGAGATGTCGCTGCGCTTCCAGCCGAAGATCTGCCTGGCGCGCGGCGCGGTCGAACAAGTGGAGGTGCTGCTGCGTTGGCGGCATCCGCTGCTCGGCCCGATCGGGCCGGACGAGTTCATTGCGTTGGCCGAGCACTCCGGCGCGATCCAGCAACTCACCCAGTTCGTGCTCGACGAGGCGATGCGCCTGCAGGCGCAGTGGCGCGGCCAGGGCCTGGATCTGGGCCTGGCGGTGAACCTGTCGGCGCTGGATCTCAACGATCCGGGGCTGCCGGCGTTCGTCAGCGGCTGCCTGGCGCGGCACGGCCTGGCCGCGCCGCGGCTGACTTTGGAACTGACCGAAAGCGCGCTGATGCGCGACGTCGAGCACGCCCTGCACATGCTGCAGCAGCTGCGCCGCTGCGGCGTACGCCTGTCCATCGACGACTTCGGCACCGGCTATTCGTCGCTGGCGCAGCTCAAGCGCATGCCGGTGCACGAACTGAAGATCGACAAGAGCTTCGTGTTGCAATTGGCCGCGGGCAGCGACGACGCGGTGATCGTGCGCAGTACCATCGACCTGGGCCACCACATGGGCTTGCAGGTGGTCGCCGAGGGCGTCGAGCACGCCGCCGCGGAGGCCTTGCTGCGCAGCTACGGCTGCGACGTGGCGCAGGGCTATCTGTACGCGCCGCCGCTGGATGCGCCGGCGCTGCTGGCCTGGTGCGCGCGCCGCGCGGCGGCCGGCGCGGCCACGCCGGCCCTGACCGAGGAGGCGCCCCGATGACCCGACCCCGCTCTCCACGACGCGCGCTGCTGGCGGCCGCGGCCTTGCTGCCGGGGCTGGCATGCGCCGGGCAGGGGCGGCTGTTGGCCACCGGCGGCGCCTCCAGCGTGGAAGGCAGCGGCGGTGGCGGCATCGTGCCGTGGGCGGCCCTGTCCGGCTACGGCACGCGCGATCAGGACGGCGCGGTGCTGTTCGCCACGCACGTGGACAGCGGCGATTACCGGCTGGACGTGCAGGGGGCGGCGCTGACCCTGGGCAACCGCCTGGAGCTGTCGCTGGCGCGGCAGCGCCTGGACCTGGGCACGTTGCAGCGGCGGCTGGCGCTGCCGTGGCATGCGCTCGGTCAGGACGTGGTCGGCGCCAAGCTGCGGCTGGGCGGCGACCTGATCTACGGCGCCGCGCCGCAGGTGGCGCTGGGGGTGCAATACAAGCGGCTGCGCGACGTCGCCTTGCCGTTGGCGATCGGCGCGCGCGCCGACCATGGCACCGACATCTATCTCAGCGCCGCCAAGCTGTGGCTGGACGCGGCCGGTGGCTACCAGTTGCTGGTCAACGGCACCCTGCGCGCCACCCGCGCCAACCAGACCGGGCTGCTCGGGTTCGGCGGCGATCGCGGCAATACCTACCGGCTGGTGGCCGAGGCCAGCGTCGCGGTGGTGCTCGACCCGTCCTGGGTGCTGGGCCTGGAATACCGGCAGAAACCGGACAACCTCGGATTCGCCCGCGAGGACGCCTGGGCGGATGCGTTCGTGGCATGGTTCCCGAACAAGCGCGTGTCCGTGGTCGGCGCCTGGGCCGACCTCGGGGACGTCGCCACCCTGCGCGACCAGCGCGGGCCCTATCTCTCCCTGCAGGTGGCGTTCTGACATGGCCAGGCCGATGCGCGTCCTGATCCCGATTCTGCTGGCGACGGCCGCGCTGCTGGCCGGCTGCGCCAGCGCCCCGCGGCCGCCGCGCACGCTGTACGCCGACCTGGGCGGCCAGCCCGGCATCGAGGCGCTGGTGGAGACGCTGCTGTCGCGCATCGCCGACGACCCGCGCATCGTCCAGCACTTCGCCCGGGTCAACATCGTGATGCTGGACCAGCGCCTGGTGCAGAAGTTCTGCCACCTCAGCGACGGGCCATGCGCCGACACCGCCAAGCCGATGAAGCAGGCGCACCAGCATCTGCCGATCCACGAGGCGGACTTCAACGCGTTGGTCGAGGACCTAGTGTGGGCAATGGACCAGCGCGGCATCCAGCGCCGCGTGCAGAACCGGTTGCTGGCCAGGCTGGCGCCGCTACACGGCGATATCGTCAACCAGCCCTAGCGGCCTGCCGCGCGGCGCGATACCCGGACCCCGCTCGCAGGACCGGCAGGTCGCGGGCTATTCCACCGACCTGATCCGATGCGAGCCGCGCCCCATCATCCGCAGCAGCAGGGCATTGGGCAGTAGTGCCGTCAGGCCGAGCAGGGCGCGGTAGACCGCGCCGGGGACCACCCGGACCTTGCCGCGTTCGGCGCCGTCGATGCCGGCGCGGGCCACCGCGGCGGTCTGCAGCCAGAGCCAGCGCGGCAGGGCGTTCATCTGTTCGCGGGTGCCGGTGACGTCGTGGAACTCGGACCAGGTGAAGCCGGGGCATAGCGCGCAGACGCCGACGCCGCGGTCGGCGTTCTCCAGCGCCAGCGATTCGCTGAAGCGCAGCATGAAGCTCTTCGCCGCCGCGTACAGGGTATGGCCGTCCGCGCCGGGCACCAGGGCGGCGAACGAGGCGACGTTGAGGATGCGGCCGTGGCCGCTGGCGCGCAGCGCCGGCAGCAGCCGCCAGGTCAGTTCGCACACGGCGCCGACCATCACCTGCAGGAACGCCGCGTGCACCGCCCAGTCCTGGGCGATGTAGCGGCCGGGCACGCCGTAACCGGCGTTGTTGACCAGGATCCGCACCGCCAGACCGCGCCGTTCGATCTCGGCCACCAGCGCGGCTGGTGCGGCCGGATCGGCCAGGTCGGCGACCAGCACCTCCACCGGCACCCGCGGCCGCAGTTCGGCGGCCAGCGCCTGCAACTGCGTCTCGCGGCGCGCGGTCAGGATCAGCGGCACGCCGCGGCGGGCGTATTCGCGGGCGATCTCGCGGCCGATGCCGCTGGAGGCGCCGGTGATCAGGGCGTAGCCGGGAAGCTGGGTCATGACGGTCTCTGGGCGTGGAGCGGGCGGCGTGGCGCAGGGCGGGGCAGGGGCGATGCCTGCCCTTGGCGGCGCATCGGCTATCCTCTCGGCACTTTTTCGCCGGAGATGCGCCGATGCGACGCAAGATCGTAGCCGGAAACTGGAAATTGCATGGCACCCGCCACTTCGCCGCCGACCTGGTACGGGAGATCGTCGCCGGGCTGCACGAGGCCGAGCACGACGTGGAGGTGGTGATCCTGCCGCCGCTGCCGTACCTGGGCGACCTGATCGAGCATTTCGAGGACCGGCTGCTGCGCTTCGGCGCGCAGGACGTCAGCAGCAACGAGAAGGGCGCCTACACCGGCGAGGTGTCGGCGGCGATGCTGGTGGACGTGGGCGCCGACTATGGCCTGGTCGGGCATTCGGAGCGGCGCCAGTACCATCAGGAGAGCAGCGAGCTGGTCGCGCGCAAGTTCGCCGCCGCCCTGCACGCCGGGCTGGTCCCGATCCTGTGCGTGGGCGAGACCCTGGAGCAGCGCGAGGCCGGGCGCACCGAGGCGGTCATCGCCGCGCAGCTGGCGCCGGTGCTGGACCTGGTCGGCGCCGAGGGCTTCGCCCGCGCGGTGGTGGCCTACGAGCCGGTCTGGGCGATCGGTACCGGCCGCACCGCCAGCCCGGCGCAGGCGCAGGCGGTGCACGCGTTCATCCGTGGCGAAGTGGCGGCGCGCGATGCTAGAATCGCGGATTCGTTGCCGATCCTGTATGGCGGCAGCGTCAAGCCCGACAACGCCGCCGAGCTGTTCGCGCAGCCGGATGTCGATGGCGGGCTGGTGGGCGGCGCCTCGCTGGTCGCCGCGGAATTCCTGGCCATCGTGCGAGCGGCGGCCACCTGTTGAGCGAACGGCCGCCGCTGGCGGCCGTTCGTCCCCCAAGTCGTACTGTCCGGACGGATTTCGAAATGCTGATGGTCATCCTCAATGTGGTCTACGTGCTGGTGGCGATCGCGATGATCGCGCTGATCCTGATGCAACGCGGCGCCGGTGCGGCGGCGGGTTCCGGGTTCGGCGCCGGCGCGTCCGGCACCGTGTTCGGATCGCGCGGCGCGTCCAACTTCCTGTCCAAGTCGACCAAGTGGCTGGCAGTGGTGTTCTTCGCCATCAGCCTGTTCATGGCCTGGTACGCCGGCCACAGCGCGCGTCCGGCCGACGCCAATCTGGGCGTGATGTCGCAGTCGGCCACCCCGGCGCCGGCTGCGCCGGCCGGCGAACTGCAGGTCCCGCAGGCGCCGTCGGCCGCCGCCACGGCTCCGGCTGCCCCCGCCGCCGCCCCGACCGCCCAGCAGGCGCCGGAAAAAGCGCAAGAAAAGTCGCCTGCCCCGTCGCAGAAAGACTGAAGGCGGTTACAATATGCTGCGCGGCGGGATTGCCGCGCAGGTTTTACGCAAGCCCAGGTGGCGGAATTGGTAGACGCACTACCTTGAGGTGGTAGCGACTTAGGTCGTAGGGGTTCGAGTCCCCTCTTGGGCACCATTGTTTGGCTACGGTTTCTGCGCGAAGGCATCACGCCCTCGCACGGAGAATCGTCTATCCCATGCCTGCGCGGCACGCGTGCGGGCACAGGCAAGAGAGAATCGCGAGTGCTGGCCGAATATTTGCCGACCCTGCTGTTTCTGATCGTGGCCACCGGTATCGGCGTCGCGCTGATGCTGGTGGGACGGTTCCTCGGTCCCCGGCGTCCCGACCTGAAGAAGCTCTCGCCGTACGAGTGCGGCTTCGAGGCCTTCGAGGACGCGCGCATGAAGTTCGATGTGCGCTACTACCTGATCGCCATCCAGTTCATCGTCTTCGATCTGGAAATCATCTTCATCGTGCCGTGGACGCAGGTGTTCATGGGCCTGGGCGCTCGCTCCCTGGTCACCATGGGACTGTTCGTCGGCATGCTGTTCCTCGGTTTTGTTTACGTGTGGAAGAAGGGAGCGCTGGAATGGGAGTGATTCAGACCCTGGATCGCCTGATGACCAACCCGATCCCGGAAGGGCGGGTGGACGACATCCTGCGTCCCGAAGGCGAAAACCCGCTGCTGGAAAAGGGCTACGTCACCACCAGCGTCGATGCGCTGCTGAACTGGGCGCGCACCGGCTCGATGTGGCCGATGACCTTCGGCCTGGCCTGCTGCGCGGTCGAGATGATGCACGCCGGCGCCGCGCGCCTGGACCTGGACCGCTACGGCGTGGTGTTCCGCCCGTCGCCGCGCCAGTCCGACGTGATGATCGTCGCCGGCACCCTGGTCAACAAGATGGCCCCGGCGCTGCGCAAGGTCTACGACCAGATGCCGGACCCGAAGTGGGTCATCTCGATGGGCAGCTGCGCCAACGGCGGCGGCTACTACCATTACTCGTATTCGGTGGTGCGCGGCTGCGACCGCATCGTGCCGGTGGACGTCTACGTCCCCGGTTGCCCGCCGACCGCCGAGGCCCTGGTCTACGGCATCCTGCAGTTGCAGAAGAAGATCTGGCGAACCCAGACCATCGCGCGCTGATTTCCTCTTTCCTCGAGAGCACGCCAAGCCCCCATGGCAGAGCAAGCATCTTCCTTTAGCGACCGACTCGGCGCCCGTTTCCCCGGCAGCCAGGTCTTCGTGGCCCTTCCGCGCGGCGAAGTCACCCTGGAAGTGCCGGCCGACGCCTGGCACGCCACCTGCCTGGCGCTGCGCGACGAGTTCGGTTTCGAACAGCTGTCCGACCTGTGCGGCGTGGACTACCTGGGCTACGGCAGCGACGAGTGGGATACCTCCGACGTGTCCTCGCACGGCTTCAGCCGCGGCGTCGAAGGCAAGGCCGTGGGCCGTTTCGCCTGGGGTGAGTTCCCCAGCGGTGAGGCTGCCGGCGGCGCCCAGCCGTTGCCGGTCCCGCAGCAGCGCTACGCCGTGCTGGCGCAGCTGATTTCCTACCGCCACAACCAGCGCCTGCGCGTGCGTTGCTACGCGCCGAACGAAGACCTGCCGGTGGTGGCCTCGGCCACCGACATCTGGCCGGGCGCGAACTGGTTCGAGCGCGAGGCGTTCGACCTGTTCGGCGTGGTGTTCTCCGGCCACCCGGACCTGCGCCGCATCCTCACCGACTACGGCTTCGTCGGCCATCCGTTCCGCAAGGATTTCCCGCTGATCGGCAACGTCGAAGTGCGCTACGACGAAGAGAAGCAGCGCGTGATCTACGAGCCGGTGACCTCGGTGGAGCCGCGCGTGGGCGTGCCGCGCGTGATCCGCGACGATGCGCGCTACCAGACCGCGGCGGGCGAAGCACAGAAGGAGTCCGCCAAGTGAGCGAGTACCACCAGGCGCACGACGGGTTCGCCAGCAATCCTGCCGAAGCCAAGCAGGAAATCCGCAACTACACGATGAACTTCGGCCCGCAGCATCCGGCCGCGCACGGCGTGCTGCGCCTGATCCTGGAGATGGACGGCGAGACCGTGGTCCGCGCCGATCCGCACATCGGCCTGCTGCACCGTGGCACCGAGAAGCTAGCCGAGTCCAAGCCGTTCAATCAGTCGATCGGCTACATGGATCGCCTGGACTACGTGTCGATGATGTGCAACGAGCACGCCTACGTGCGCGCGATCGAGACCCTGATGGGCATCGAGGCGCCGGAGCGTGCGCAGTACATCCGTACCATGTTCGACGAGATCACCCGCATCCTGAACCACCTGATGTGGGTCGGCTCCAACGGCCTGGATCTGGGCGCGATGGCGGTGATGCTGTACGCGTTCCGCGAGCGCGAAGAGCTGATGGACGTGTACGAGGCGGTGTCGGGCGCGCGCATGCACGCGACCTACTACCGCCCGGGCGGCGTCTACCGCGACCTGCCGGACCGCATGCCCAAGTACCAGGAATCGCGCTGGCACAAGGGCAATGCGCTGAAGCGGCTCAACGCCGCGCGCGAAGGCTCGATGCTGGACTTCCTGGAGGAGTTCACCAACACCTTCCCGGCGCGCGTGGACGAGTACGAGACCCTGCTCACCGACAACCGCATCTGGAAGCAGCGTACCGTCGGCATCGGCGTGGTCACCCCGGAGCAGGCCTACGCCTGGGGCATGACCGGCGCCATGCTGCGCGGCTCGGGCATCGCCTGGGACCTGCGCAAGAAGCAGCCGTACGCCAAGTACGACAGCGTCGATTTCGACATTCCGCTCGGCACCAACGGCGACTGCTACGACCGCTACCTGGTGCGCGTGGCCGAGATGCGCGAGTCCAACCGCATCATCAAGCAGTGCGTGCAGTGGCTGAAGGCCAACCCGGGCCCGGTCATGGTCGAGAACTTCAAGGTGGCGCCGCCCAAGCGCGCCGAGATGAAGGACGACATGGAAGCGCTGATCCATCACTTCAAGCTGTTCAGCGAAGGCTACTGCGTGCCGGCCGGCGAGACCTACTGCGCGGTCGAGGCGCCGAAGGGCGAGTTCGGCTGCTACCTGATGTCCGACGGCGCCAACAAGCCGTTCCGCGTGCACCTGCGCGCGCCGGGCTTCGCCCATCTGTCGTCGATGGACGCGATCGTGCGCGGCCACATGCTGGCCGACGTGGTGGCGATGATTGGTACCTATGATCTGGTGTTTGGTGAGGTCGACCGATGAAGGCGACAGGTAATTTCGAAGCGGCGCGCGACGTCGATCCGATGGTGGTGCTGAGCGACAAGACGCGCGCGCACATCGATCACTGGCTGAGCAAGTTCCCGCCGGACCGCAAGCGTTCGGCGGTGCTGCAGGGCCTGCACGCCGCGCAGGAGCAGAACCAGGGCTGGCTGACCGACGAGCTGATCGCCGGCGTGGCCAAGTACCTGGAACTGCCGCCGGTGTGGGCCTACGAGGTCGCCAGCTTCTACTCGATGTTCGAGACCGAGAAGGTCGGCCGCAACAACGTCGCGTTCTGCACCAACATCAGCTGCTGGCTCAACGGCGCCGAAGACTTGGTCGCGCACGCCGAGAAGAAGCTCGGCTGCAAGCTGGGCCAATCCACCGCCGACGGCCGCGTCTACCTCAAGCGCGAGGAAGAGTGCCTGGCCGGTTGCGCCGGCGCACCGATGATGGTCATCAACGGCCACTACCATGAGCATCTGACCAAGGACAAGGTCGACGAATTGCTGGACGGGTTGGAGTAACGGCAATGGCACAGCATCCCCACGCCCCCACCGGTCCGGTCGGCCCCGCGCCGCAGCCGCACCAGGTGGTGTACACCACGCTGCACTACGACACCCCGTGGTCCTACGAGAGCTACCTGAAGACCGGTGGCTATGCCGCGCTGCGCAAGATCCTCGAAGAGAAGATCCCGCCGGAGCAGGTGATCGAGATGGTCAAGCAGTCGAACCTGCGCGGCCGTGGCGGCGCCGGCTTCCCGACCGGCCTGAAGTGGTCGTTCATGCCCAAGGGCGCGCCGCAGAAGTACATCCTGTGCAACTCGGACGAGTCCGAGCCGGGCACCTGCAAGGACCGCGACATCCTGCGCTACAACCCGCATTCGGTGGTGGAGGGCATGGCCATCGCCTGCTACGCCACCGGCTCCACCGTGGGCTACAACTACCTGCGCGGTGAGTTCCACCACGAGCCGTTCGAGCATTTCGAGCAGGCCCTGGCCGACGCCTACGCCAATGGCTGGCTGGGCAAGGACATCCTCGGCAGCGGCATCGACATCGACATCTACGGCGCGCTGGGCGCCGGCGCTTACATCTGCGGCGAAGAGACCGCGCTGATGGAGTCGCTGGAAGGCAAGAAGGGCCAGCCGCGCTACAAGCCGCCGTTCCCGGCCAACTTCGGCCTGTACGGCAAGCCGTCGACGATCAACAACACCGAGACCTACGCGTCGGTGCCGGCGATCATCCGCAACGGCCCGGAGTGGTTCCTGGGGCTGAGCAAGACCAAGAACGGCGGCCCGAAGATCTTCTCGGTGTCCGGCTGCGTGCAAAAGGGCGGCAACTTCGAAGTGCCGCTGGGCACCACCTTCGACGAACTGCTGGAAATGGCCGGCGGGCTGAAGCCGGGCCGCACCCTCAAGGGCGCGATCCCGGGCGGCGTGTCGATGCCGGTGCTGAAGGCCGAGCAGCTCAAAGACCTGCAGATGGACTACGACACCCTGCGCGCGCTGGGCACCGGCCTGGGTTCGGGCGCGATCGTGGTGCTGGACGACAGCGTGTGCTGCGTGAAGTTCGCCTGCCGCATCTCGCAGTTCTTCCACAAGGAGTCCTGCGGCCAGTGCACCCCGTGCCGCGAAGGCACCGGCTGGATGCACCGCGTGCTGGAGCGCATCGTCGCCGGCAAGGCCACGATGGAAGACCTGCACCAGCTGCGCACCGTCGCCGGGCAGATCGAAGGCCACACCATCTGCGCCTTCGGCGAAGCGGCGGCCTGGCCGATCCAGGGCTTCCTGCGCCAGTTCTGGGACGAATTCGAGTACTACATCGTCAACGGTCATTCGATGGTTGACGGCAAGAAGGTGGAGGCAGCCGCCGCATGAGCGCGCAACCCAACAATCCCGGCGCGACCCCCGCGGTCGTGCCGGAAGGCCATGTGACCGTCGAGATCGACGGCCAGTCGCTGGTCGTGCCGAAGGGCTCGATGATCATCCAGGCCGCCGACAAGGCCGGCATCCCGATCCCGCGCTTCTGCTACCACGAGAAGCTGCCGATCGCGGCCAACTGCCGCATGTGCCTGGTCGATGTCGAAAAGTCGCCCAAGCCGTCGCCGGCCTGCGCCACGCCGGTCATGGACGGCATGAAGGTGCAGACGCGCAGCGACAAGGCGCTGAAGTACCAGCGCAGCGTCATGGAATTCCTGCTGATCAACCATCCGCTGGACTGCCCGATCTGCGATCAGGGCGGCGAGTGCGAACTGCAGGACGTGTCCCTGGGCTATGGCCGTTCGGTCAGCCGCTTCAACGAGCGCAAGCGCGTGGTGCCGGACGAGGACATCGGGCCGCTGGTCGCCACCGAGATGACCCGCTGCATCCAGTGCACGCGCTGCGTGCGCTTCACCGCGGACATCGCCGGCACCTACGAGCTGGGCGGCATGTACCGCGGCGAGAACCTGCAGATCGGCACCTACGACGGCAAGCCGCTGACCACCGAGCTGTCCGGCAACGTGGTCGACGTGTGCCCGGTCGGCGCGCTGACCAACAAGGTGTTCCAGTTCCGCGCGCGTCCGTGGGAACTGGTGGCGCGCGAGTCGCTGGGCTACCACGACGCGATGGGCTCCAATCTGTTCCTGCACGTGCGCCGCGGCGAAGTGCTGCGCACCGTGCCGCGCGACAACGAAGCGGTCAACGAGTGCTGGCTGTCCGACCGCGACCGCTACTCGCACCAAGGCCTGTACGCCGAGGACCGCGCACTGCGGCCGATGCGCAAGGTCGACGGGCAGTGGCGCGAGGTGTCGTGGGCCGAAGGGCTGTCCGCCGCGAGCGAGATCCTCAAGGCCAACCGCGGCGACGCGCTGGGCGTGCTCGCGCATCCGTCCACCTCCAACGAGGAGGGCGCGCTGCTGGCGCGCCTGGCCGAGGGCCTGGACAGCGGCAACCTCGATCACCGCGTGTACAACCGCGACTTCTCCGACGCCGCGCTGGCCGAGCCGTTCGCGCTGCCGCTGGCAGAGATCGAGCAGGCCGACGTGGTGGTGATCCTGGGCAGCAACCTGCGCCATGAACTGCCGCTGCTGCATGCACGCCTGCGCAAGGCGCGGATGCAGCGCCAGACCAAGGTGCATTCGATCAACCCGGTCGATTTCGACGTGGCCTTCGACCAGGCCGGTCGCCAGATCGTGGCGCCGTCGAAGTTCGCCGAGGCGCTGGCCGACGCCGCGCTGCTCGAGGCGGTGCAGGGCGCCGGTCGTGCGGTGCTGATCGTCGGCGCGCTGGCCGAGAACCATCCGCAGGCCGCGGCGCTGCGTGCCGCCGCGCGCGACTTCGCCGCCGCCACCGGCGCGGCGCTGTGCCGCATCCCGCAGGGCGCCAACGCGCTGGGCCTGTCGCGCTACGGCGTGCTGCCGCGCGGTCGCAATGTCGCCGCGATGCTGGCCGAGCCGCGCAGCGCCTACGTGCTGTACGGCCTGGAGCCGGGCCTGGACTTCGCCGACGCCGCCGCCGCGCGCAGCGCGCTGGCCGGTGCCAAGGTGGTGGCGTTCAGCCACTTCGCCTGCGCCTCCACCCGCGACGTGGCCGACGTGATCCTGCCGATCGGCGCGCTGCCGGAAATCGAGGCGACGCTGACCAACCTCAACGGCAGCGACCAGCGCACCCGCGCCGGCGGCAAGCTGCCGGGCGAGGCCCGCGAGGGCTGGCGCGTGCTGCGCGCGCTCGGCGCCGAGCTGGGCCTGCCCGGCTTCGAGTTCATCGACCTGGCCGGGCTGCGCGACGGCCTGCAGCCGCGCGAGGTCGCCGCGGCGAGCTCGGCGCAGCCGGCACGCCAGGACGAGGGCCTGGAATTGGCCGCCAGTCCGGCGATCTACCGCACCGATGCGGTGGTGCGCCGCGCGCAGGCGCTGCAGCAGCATCCGCTCAACCGTGCGCCGGGCATTGCGCTGCATCCGGACGAGGCGGCGCGCCTGGGCCTGAGCGACGGGCAGATGGTCAAGGTCGGCACCGCGGCGGGTAGCGCCACGTTGCCGCTGGCGACGGACAAGCGGGTCGCGCCGGGCGCGGCCTGGATCGAAACGGGCCACGGCGCGACCGCGCCGCTGGGCGCCGGTCGGGTGACGGTGGTGGCTGCATGAACGAGATGCTGTTGAACGTGGTCGACCCGCTGCACCAGTGGTTCCTCGGCCTGGGCGCCCTCGGCGTGGTCCTGTGGATCGTGCTGAAGATCCTGCTGATCGCCATGCCGGTGATCATCGCGGTGGCGTTCTACGTGGTCTGGGAGCGCAAGCTGATCGGCTGGATGCACGTGCGCCACGGGCCGATGTACGTGGGCATGGGCATCTTCCAGGCCTTCGCCGACGTCTTCAAACTGCTGTTCAAGGAAATCATCCAGCCCAGCAGCTCGCACAAGGCGATGTTCGTGATCGCGCCGCTGATCACCCTGGCGCCGGCCTTCGCCGCCTGGGCGGTGGTGCCGTTCGACGCCAAGCTGGTGCTGTCCAACGCCAACGCCGGCCTGCTGTACCTGCTGGCGATGACCTCGCTGGGCGTGTACGGCATCATCCTGGCCGGCTGGGCGTCCAACTCCAAGTACGCCTTCCTGGGCGCGATGCGCTCGGCGGCGCAGGTGGTCAGCTACGAGATCGCGATGGGCTTCGCCCTGGTCGGCGTGATGATCGCGGCCGGCAGCCTGAACCTGAGCACGATCGTGCAGGCGCAGGCCGGCAGCTCCGGGTTCTTCGACTGGTTCCTGATCCCGCTGTTCCCGCTGTTCATCGTGTACTGGGTGTCCGGCGTGGCCGAGACCAACCGCGCGCCGTTCGACGTGGTCGAAGGCGAGTCGGAAATCGTCGCCGGCCACATGGTCGAGTATTCGGGCGGTGCGTTCGCGCTGTTCTTCCTGGCCGAATACGCCAACATGATCCTGGTCAGCTTCCTGGTCTCGATCTTCTTCCTGGGCGGCTGGCTGAGCCCGATCCAGGGCTGGGTCACCGCGGACATCTCGCCGTGGGTCAACTGGATCTGGACCGGCGGCTGGCCGTGGCTGCTGATGAAGGTGCTGTTCTTCGCCAGCGCGTACATCTGGTTCCGCGCCAGCTTCCCGCGCTACCGCTACGACCAGATCATGCGCCTGGGCTGGAAGGTGTTCATCCCGCTGACGATCGTGTGGATCGCGGTGACGGCATTGATGGTGTTCTACGGCGTGATCCAGAAGGGCGTGTAAGCGATGAATAAAATCACCCATTACTTCAAGAGCCTGCTGCTGCTCGAGCTGCTCGGCGGCCTGTGGCTGACCTTGAAGTACACGTTCCGTCCCAAGTACACCGTGCTGTACCCGATGGAGAAGTTCCCGCAATCGCCGCGCTTCCGCGGTCTGCACGCGCTGCGCCGCTATCCCAACGGCGAAGAGCGCTGCATCGCCTGCAAGCTGTGCGAGGCGGTGTGCCCGGCGCTGGCGATCACCATCGACTCGACCAAGCGCGAGGACGGCACCCGCCGCACCACCCGCTACGACATCGACCTGTTCAAGTGCATCTACTGCGGCTTCTGCGAGGAAAGCTGCCCGGTGGATTCGATCGTGGAGACCCAGGTGCTGGAGTACCACTTCGAAAAGCGCGGCGAGAACATCGTCACCAAGCCGCAGTTGCTGGCGATCGGAGACCGGCTCGAGGCCGAGATCGCCGAGCGCCGCGCTGCCGACGCTCCCTTCCGCTGAGGTTCCGAAATGGATTGGGTCAATATCGCTTTCTGGATCTTCGCCACCATCGCCGCGGTCGCCGCCGGCGCGGTGATCAGCGTGCGCAACCCCGTGTACGCGGTGCTGTGCCTGATCCTGACGTTCTTCTCCATCGCCTGCGTGTGGCTGCTGGTGGGCGCCGAGTTCCTCGGCGTGACCCTGGTGCTGGTCTACGTCGGCGCGGTGATGGTGCTGTTCCTGTTCGTGGTGATGATGCTGGACATCGACACCGCCCGCATGCGCGAAGGCTGGGTGCGCTACCTGCCGGTGGGCCTGGTGGTGGCAGTGGCGATGCTGGTGCAGATGGTCACCCTGATCGGCGTGAAGGCGCGCAGCGCGGCGCCGTTCCCGGCCGACAACGCCGCGGCGCAGGCCGCCGACACCTCCAACATCACCTGGCTGGCCAAGACCCTGTTCACCCAGTTCCTGCTGCCGTTCGAGTTCGCCGCGATCATCCTGACCGTGGCGGTCGTGGCCGCCGTGATGCTGACCCTGCGCAAGCGCACCGGCATCAAGACCCAGAACCCGGGCGACCAGTCGCGGGTCAAGGCCGGCGACCGTCTGCGCATGGTCAAGATGGCCGCCGAAAAGCCCACGCTCCACACTCCGCCGGCATCGCAGGAGGGCCAGCCATGATCTCCCTAGGCCATCTGCTGGCGCTCGGCGCGGTGCTGTTCTGCATCGCCCTGGCCGGCATCTTCCTCAACCGCAAGAACGTCATCGTGCTGCTGATGTCGATCGAGCTGATGCTGCTGTCGGTCAACATCAACTTCGTCGCCTTCTCGCGCGAGCTCGGCGACGCCGCCGGCCAGTTGTTCGTGTTCTTCATCCTGACCGTGGCCGCGGCCGAAGCCGCCATCGGCCTCGCGATCCTGGTGACGCTGTTCCGTACCCGCCACACGATCAACGTGGCCGAAGTCGATTCGCTGAAGGGCTGACCTGCAGATGGAAATTACGCTCTCCAAGAGTCTGCTGATCGCGGTGGTGCTGGCCCCGCTGGTCGGCAGCATCATCGCCGGCCTGTTCGGCCGTCAGGTCGGCCGCAAGGGCGCGCAGTTCGCCACCATCCTCGGCGTGGCGGTCAGCTGCGCGCTGTCGTGCTGGACCCTGTACCAGCTGGTCGGGCAGGGCGCCTCGCCGTTCAACCAGAACCTCTACACCTTCTTCGAGGTCGGCCACTATTCGGCCCACGTCGGCTTCATGGTCGACCGCCTGACCGCGATGATGATGGTGGTGGTGACCTTCGTGTCGCTGCTGGTGCACATCTACACCATCGGCTACATGGCCGACGATCCGGGCTACCAGCGCTTCTTCAGCTACATCTCGCTGTTCACCTTCTCGATGCTGAGCCTGGTGATGAGCAACAACTTCCTGCAGCTGTTCTTCGGCTGGGAAGCGGTGGGCCTGGTGTCGTACCTGCTGATCGGCTTCTGGTTCAAGCGCCCGACCGCGGTGTTCGCCAACATGAAGGCGTTCCTGGTCAATCGCGTCGGCGACTTCGGCTTCATCCTCGGCATCGCCGGCGTGCTGCTGTGGTTCGGCACGCTGGACTACGCCAGCGTGTTCGCCAACGCCACCGCGGTGCTGGGCAGCGATGCCGCCGGCGGTCTGGCCCAGGTGCAACTGTTGCCGGGCCATGCCTGGAATGTATCCACCATCATCTGCGTGTGCCTGTTCATCGGCGCCATGGGCAAGTCGGCGCAGGTGCCGCTGCACGTGTGGCTGCCGGACTCGATGGAAGGCCCGACCCCGATCTCGGCGCTGATCCACGCCGCGACCATGGTCACCGCCGGCATCTTCATGGTGGCGCGCATGTCGCCGCTGTTCGAACTGTCGCAGACCGCGCTGAACTTCGTGCTGGTCGTCGGCGCCACCACCGCGTTCTTCACCGGCCTGATCGGCATCGTGCAGAACGACATCAAGCGCGTCGTCGCCTACTCGACGCTGTCGCAGCTGGGCTACATGACCGTGGCGCTGGGCGTGTCGGCGTACTCGGCCGCGGTGTTCCACCTGATGACCCACGCCTTCTTCAAGGCGCTGCTGTTCCTGGCGGCCGGCTCGGTGATCATCGGCATGCACCACGAGCAGGACATGCGCAAGATGGGCGGCCTGCGCAAGTACATGCCGATCACCTACTGGACCAGCGTCATCGGTACCCTGGCGCTGGTCGGCACCCCGTTCTTCGCCGGCTTCTACTCCAAGGACACCATCATCGAGGCGGCGCAGCACCACGCGCACACCTCGCATGGCTGGATCGCGACCTACGGCTACTGGGCCGTGCTCGGCGGCGTGCTGATCACCAGCTTCTACAGCTTCCGCCTGCTGTTCCTGACCTTCCACGGCCAGGAGCGCTTCCGCGATGCGCATGCGCACCACGATGCGCATCATGACGACGCCCACGGTGCGCATGCCCACGACGATCACGCGCACGACGATCACGGCCACGGCCACCACGGTGCGCACGAACCGCACGAGTCGCCGTGGGTGGTGACGGTGCCGCTGATCCTGCTGGCGATCCCGTCGATCGCGATCGGCTTCTTCACCATCGGCCCGATGCTGTTCGGCACCGACTGGGCGGGGCACCATGCCGCGGCGGCGATCAAGGGCCAGGCGGTCAGCTTCTTCACCGGCATCGTCGACTTCTACGATCCGACGCGCGACACCGTCGGCGCGCTGGCCGAGGAGTTCCACGGCCCGGTCGCGTTCGCCCTGCACGGCCTGACCCAGCCGCCGTTCTTCCTGACCCTGGCCGGTTTCGCCCTGGCCTGGATCCTGTACCTGTGGAAGCCGGAACTGGCGGCGAAGGCGCGCAAGACCTTCTCGGTGCCGGTGTGGATCCTCGAGAACAAGTACGGTTTCGACAAGCTCTGGATCGGCGGTTTCGCCGGCGGCGGCGTGCGCCTGGGCAAGGTGTCGCGCGCGGTGGATACGCATGTCGTGGACGGCGTCATGGTCAACGGCACCGCACGCGTGATCGACCTGGCGGCCAATCTGCTGCGTCGCACGCAATCCGGTTTCCTCTATCACTACGCCTTCGCGATGATCGTCGGTCTCATTGCCCTGCTGGGCGTGCTGATGCATTTCTGGCGTTGACCTGTACGGAATAAGAACACGTGTCGAACTGGCCTCTACTCTCCATCCTGATCTGGCTGCCGATCATCGGCGGCGCCCTGGTGCTCGCCCTGCGTGATGCGCGTGCGGCGCGCTGGGCGTCGCTGCTGGTGGCGTTGCTGACCTTCGCGCTCAGCCTGCCGCTGCTCACCGGTTTCGACTACGCCAGCGACGCGCTGCAGTTCGTCGAGACCCATGCCTGGATCCCGGCATACGACATCGGCTACAACCTCGGCGCCGACGGCATCGCGGTGGCGCTGATCGTGCTGACCACGCTGGTCACGGTGCTGGCGCTGATCGGCGCGTGGACCTCGATCGACAAGCGCGTCAACCAGTACGTGGCCGCGTTCCTGATTCTGGAAGGCGTCACCGTCGGCATCTTCTCCGCCACCGACGCGATGCTGTTCTACGTGTTCTTCGAGGCGATGCTGATCCCGATGTTCCTGATCATCGGCATCTGGGGCGGCCCGCGCCGCATCTACGCCGCGGTCAAGTTCTTCCTGTACACCTTCCTCGGCTCGGTGCTGATGCTGGTCGGGTTGATCTACCTGTACCTGAAGGGCGGCAGCTTCCAGCTCGCCGACCTCTACCAGCTGTCGCTGACCTCGAAGGAGCAGACCTGGCTGTTCTTCGCCTTCCTGATCGCCTTCGCGGTCAAGGTGCCGATGTTCCCGGTGCACACCTGGCTGCCGGACGCGCACGTGGAAGCGCCGACCGCCGGTTCGGTGATCCTGGCGGCGATCGCGCTGAAGATCGGCGGTTACGGCTTCCTGCGCTTCAACCTGCCGATCCTGCCCGACGCCAGCAACGAGTGGGCGTGGCTGGTGATCGCGCTGTCGCTGATCGCGGTGATCTACGTCGGTCTGGTCGCCCTGGTCCAGGACGACATGAAGAAGCTGATCGCCTATTCGTCGATCGCGCACATGGGCTTCGTCACCCTCGGCACCTTCGTCGCCTTCGCCCTGGTCGGCTTCGGCAGCACCGATGCGGCCCGGTTGGGCCTGCAGGGCGCGATGGTGCAGATGATCTCGCACGGCTTCGTGTCCGGCGCGATGTTCTCCTGCGTCGGCGTGCTGTACGACCGCATGCACACCCGCCGCATCGCCGACTACGGCGGCGTGGTCAACGTGATGCCGTGGTTCGCGACCTTCGCGATGCTGTTCTTCATGGCCAATGCGGGCCTGCCGGGCACCAGCGGCTTCGTCGGCGAGTTCATGGTCATCATGGCCAGCTTCCAGGCGCATCCGCTGCTGGCCTTCGGCGCGGCGACCACCCTGGTGATCACCGCCGCCTACACCCTGTGGCTTTACAAGCGCGTGTTCTTCGGCGAGGTCGCCAATGCGCACGTGGCCGAGCTGAAGGACATCAACGGCCGCGAGGCGCTGGTGCTGGGCGTGTTCGCGCTCGGCGTGCTGGCCCTGGGCCTGTATCCGAAGCCGTTGACCGACCTGATGGAGCCCTCGATCGCGAAGCTGGCGGCGCAGATCGCCACCAGCAAGCTGTAAGCGGCCGTCGAGCGTATTGATTCCAGAGATTTGATGATGACCACCCCTGCGCTGCTGCCTCTGACCACCGTCGACCTGCCGCCCCTGCTGCCCGAGCTGGTGCTGACCGCCGGTGCCTTCTTCCTGCTGATGCTCGATCTGTTCATCAGCGAGCGCAACAAGGCCTGGACCCACATCGTCTCGGTGGCGATCCTGGTCGCGGTGTTCGCGATGCTGCTGGCCGGCGTGGGCGGGCAGGGCGAGGTGTTCAACGGCATGTTCGTGCGCGATGCCGCCGCCGACGTGATGAAGACGGTGATCGTCGGCCTCAGCGCGCTGACCCTGATCTACGGCTGGAGCTACCTGCGCGAGCGGAAGCTGTACCAGGGCGAGATCCCGGTGCTGGTGCTGTTCGCCACGGTCGGCATGATGATCCTGGTCTCGGCCGGCAGCCTGCTGATGGTCTACCTGGGCCTGGAACTGCTGGCGCTGTGCTCCTACGCGCTGGTCGCCTCCAACCGCGACAACGGCATGGCCACCGAAGCGGCGATGAAGTACATCGTGCTCGGTTCGCTGGCCTCCGGCCTGCTGCTGTACGGCATGTCGCTGATCTACGGCGCCACCGGCACGCTGAGCCTGAGCGGCATCCACGAGGCGATCGGCAACGGCCGCGAGCACATGCTGCTGCTGACCGGCACGGTGTTCATGATCGCCGGTGTCGCCTTCAAGCTCGGCGCGGCGCCGTTCCACATGTGGTTGCCGGACGTCTACCAGGGCGCCCCGGCGCCGATCGCGCTGTTCATCAGCTCGGCGTCCAAGCTGGCCGCGTTCGGCATGGCCTACCGCCTGCTGGAAGTGGGCGTGGGCCCGCTGGCGGCGCAATGGCATTGGGTGATCGGCGGCCTGGCGGCGCTGTCGCTGGTGGTCGGCAACCTGATGGCGGTGGCGCAGAGCAACCTCAAGCGCATGCTGGCGTATTCCACGGTCTCGCACATCGGCTTCCTGCTGCTGGGCGTGGCCGGCGGCGGCGAGCGCGGCTATGCGGCGGCGCTGTTCTACGCGATCTGCTACGCGGTGATGTCCACCGCTTCGTTCGGCGCGATCATCGCGCTGTCGCGCAAGGGCTTCGAGGCCGAGAACATCGACGACTTCAAGGGCCTGAACGCGCGCAACCCGTGGATGGCGCTGCTGGTGCTGTGCATCATGGCCTCGCTGGCCGGCGTGCCGCCGTTCCTGGGCTTCTGGGCCAAGCTGGCGGTGCTGGGCGCGGTGGTCGCGGTGCCCGACCAGAACCTGTGGTGGACCGGCCTCGCGGTGCTGTCGGTGCTGTGTGCGGTGATCGGCGCGTTCTATTACCTGCGCGTGATCAAGGTGATGTATTTCGACGAGCCGGTCGGCACGCCGTTGCCGGCCAACGACGACCGCGTGCTGGGCGTGGCGCTGGGCGTCAACGCGCTGGGCCTGCTGGCCTTCGGCCTGGCCTGGAGCCCGCTGATGGCGTGGTGCCAGCGCGCCTTCGCGCACCTGGCCTGATCGCGAAAGGGCGGTTTTCCCGCTGTTTTCCGCCAACGCCGCCGCAAGGCGGCGTTGGCGTTTTTGCATTCGACGATGCGATTGTTGTTTCGTTTTCCATCGTGTGCGGTTATCATGGCGTCCTTCGAACGGCAGCGTCGCTACCGCATCGAGATGAAAATCAGGGCTTGCAATCGACGCACTGATTCTTCATAATTCCGCTTCTGCTGCGGGGTGGAGCAGTCTGGCAGCTCGTCGGGCTCATAACCCGAAGGTCGCAGGTTCAAATCCTGCCCCCGCTACCATCTTTGTCTGCAGCGGCAACCAGTGCATCGGTTGTCTGCGGCAGGGAAGTTTGGGCTTCGCGATGACGCATGTTCCCGTCGTCGCAACCGGAATCCAGCGTGACCGGAGTTTTACCGGACAAGGGGCCCAGAGGGCCCTTTGTCGTTTCCGGGGTCCGGGAAATGCACGCAATCGACTTTTCAACCTTTTCAGATGCAAGGCAGGCTGTGAGCGACAAGGCAAACGAAATCGCGACTCTGCTGGGCCCGACCGTGGACGCGTTGGGCCTGGAACTGCTGGGCGCGGAATACCTGCCGGCCCCCGGCGGCGCCACGCTGCGCCTTTACATCGACGTGCCGCTGGCCGAGCAGCCCGAACGCGTGGTCAATATCGACGACTGCGAGCGGGTCAGCCGCGAGGTCTCGGCGCAACTGGACGTGGAAGACCCGATCAGCGGCAACTACACGCTGGAAGTGTCCTCGCCGGGCGTGGACCGGCCGCTGTTCAGCGCCGAACAGTTTTCCCGTCACCTCGGCGAATCGGCCAAGGTGGTGTTGAAGCTGCCGCAGCAGGGCCGTCGTCGCCTGCAGGGGCGCATCGTGCAGGCCGACGCCGCTGCCGGCCGCATCATCTTCGAGGTCGACGGCACCGAACTGGCGGTGGACTTCGACAACATCGACAAGGCGCGGATCATGCCCGACTGGGCGGCGCTGGGTCTGGCGCCGACCAAGCCGGGCAAGGGGCCGAAGCCGGCCGGCAAGAACGCAAAATCCAATAAGAAACCATCCAACGAACCGGCGGCCGACGAGGCTGCGCGCGGAGCGAAAGAATGAGCAAGGAACTGTTGCTGGTAGTCGACGCGGTGGCCAACGAAAAGGGCGTGCCGCGCGAAGTGATCTTCGACGCGATCGAGGCCGCATTGGCGTCGGCGGCGAAGAAGCGCTACCCCGACCAGGACGTGCTGACGCGCGTCACCATCGACCACAAGGACGGCACCTATGAGACCTTCAGGCGTTGGGAAGTGGTGGCCGACGACGTGGTGATGGAATCGCCCGACCGGCAGATCCGCCTGATGGACGCGGTCGACGAGGCCGAGGGCGTGGACGTCGGCGACTACATCGAAGAGCAGATCGAGAACCCGGACTTCGGCCGCATCGCCGCGCAGGCCGCCAAGCAGGTGATCGTGCAGCGCGTGCGCGAGGCCGAGCGCCAGCAGGTGGTGGATGCGTGGAAGGATCGCGTCGGCGAGCTGGTCACCGGCGTGGTCAAGCGCGCCGAGCGCGGCAACATCTACGTGGATCTGGGCGGCAACGCCGAGGCCTTCATCCCCAAGGACAAGGGCATCCCGCGCGACGTGCTGCGCGCCGGCGACCGCGTCCGCGGCTACCTGGCCGAAGTGCGTTCGGAGCCGCGTGGCCCGCAGCTGTTCATCAGCCGTGCCGCGCCGGAATTCATGATCGAGCTGTTCAAGCTGGAAGTGCCGGAAGTGGGCCAGGGCCTGGTCGAGATCAAGGCCTGCGCGCGCGATCCGGGCGACCGCGCCAAGATCGCGGTGCTGGCGCACGACACCCGCACCGATCCGATCGGCGCCTGCATCGGCATGCGTGGTTCGCGCGTGCAGGCGGTGTCCAACGAGCTCAACGGCGAGCGCGTGGACATCGTGCTGTGGAACGACAACCCGGCCAACTTCGTCATCAACGCGATGGCGCCGGCCGAGGTGCAGTCGATCATCGTCGATGAAGAAAAGCACTCGATGGACCTGGCGGTGGCGGAAGACCGCCTGGCCCAGGCGATCGGCAAGGGCGGCCAGAACGTGCGCCTGGCCAGCCGCCTGACCGGCTGGCAGCTCAACGTGATGACCGCCGAGCAGGTCGCGGCGAAGTCCGAGGCCGAGCAGGCCGTGGCCCGCCAGCTGTTCATGGACAAGCTGGAAGTGGACGAGGAGATCGCCGCGATCCTGGTCGCCGAGGGCTTCAACTCGGTCGAGGAAATCGCCTACGTGCCGGTCGGCGAGCTGCTGGCGGTGGAAGGCTTCGACGAGGACATCGTCGAGGAATTGCGCGCGCGTGCCCGCGACGCGCTGCTCAACGAGGCGCTGGCCGCCGAGGAGAGCGACGACGACGGTGTGCCGGCGGCGGACCTGCTGTCGCTGCCGGGCATGGACGAAGCCACCGCCTACGCGCTGGCCGGCCATGGCGTGCGTACCAGCGAGGACCTGTCGGATCTGGCTGCCGACGAAATCCTCGAGTTCGGCATCGAGGACCTGGACAAGGACCGCGCCGCGGCCCTGATCCTGGCCGCCCGCGCCGAGGAGATCGCCCGCCTGGAGCGCGGCGAATGAGTCAGCGATGAATGCCGCCCTGACCCGATCAGGGCTTAGAATCCGCGCTACCTTCGCACGCGGCGAGGGGGCGCCAACCAGATCATAGGATCCGAATGTCGCAGCAAACCACCATCCGCAAGCTGGCCGAACTGGTGAACACGCCGGTCGAGAAACTGCTGGTTCAACTGGCCGACGCCGGGATGAAGTTCAGCGGTCCCGACCAGGTCGTCACCAGCACCGAAAAGATGAAGCTGCTGGGCTTCCTGCGCCGTACCCACGGCAAGACCGACAAGCCGGTCGAGGAAGAGGTCCAGGCCGCGCCGAAGAAGATCACCCTGAACCGGCGCAAGCTGCAGGAAGTGACGGTCAGCGCCGGGCGCAGCAAGACCACGGTCAACGTCGAGGTCCGGCAGAAGCGCACCTACGTGAAGTCGGCCGAGGACCTGGCCGCCGAGCGTGCGGCGCCGTCCGCGGGCGGACGGGTGGACGACGAGCGCGCCGAGATCCTGCGCAAGCTGGAGGAATCCAAGCAGCGCAATCTGGCCGAACAGCAGAAGCTCGCCGAGCAGGATCGCGCGCGCGCCGAGGAAATCGAGCGCAAGCGCAAGGCCGAGCAGGAAGCGCGCGAGCGTGCCGAGGCCGAGCAGCGCGCGGCCCAGGCCGCGCTGGACGCCGAGTCGGCGCCGCCGGCTGCGGCGCCGTCCGCGCCTGCCGCCGACCGCAACGCCGCCGCCGCCGCGCCGCGCGCGCCGCGTCCGCCGATGGCGCCGCGTCCGGCCGGTGCCGCGCATCCGGCCAAGCCGGCCGCGCCGCGCAGCGACGACCGCAACAACGCCGCCAACAAGCACAAGACCCGCGGCTCGCACGTGATGGTCGCCGGGGTCGAGGACGACGACAGCACCAGCCGCTTCGCCGGCCAGTTGCATCTGTCCGCAGCCGACCGCGCGCGCCGTTCCAACGTGCGCGGCAAGCCGCGCGGCGGCAGCCACAGCGGCGGTCGTCGCCAGGCCGAACCGTCGCGCAGCGGCGGCGGCGCGCACGGCTTCGAGCGTCCGACCGCACCGGTGGTGCGCGAAGTGGCGATCGGCGACACCATCACCGTGGCCGACCTGGCGCAGAAGCTCGCGCTGAAGGGCGGTGACGTGGTGAAGGCGCTGTTCAAGATGGGCGTGATGGCCACCATCACCCAGACCATCGACCACGACACCGCCGCGCTGGTCACCGAGGAACTCGGCCACAAGCCGACCCGCGCCGGCAGTGCCGACGCCGAGGACGCGCTGCTGGCGCACACCGAGGACGCGCAGGGCGAGAAGCTGCCGCGGCCGCCGGTGGTCACCATCATGGGCCACGTCGACCACGGCAAGACCTCGCTGCTGGATTACATCCGCCGCACCAAGGTCGCCTCCGGCGAAGCCGGCGGCATCACCCAGCACATCGGCGCGTACCACGTCGAGACCGACCGCGGCGTCATCAGCTTCCTGGATACCCCGGGCCATGCCGCGTTCACCTCGATGCGCGCGCGCGGCGCCAAGCTCACCGACATCGTGGTGCTGGTGGTCGCGGCCGACGACGGCGTGATGCCGCAGACGGTCGAGGCGGTCAAGCATGCGAAGGCGGCCGGCGTGCCGCTGATCGTGGCGGTCAACAAGATCGACAAGTCCGGCGCCGATCCGCTGCGGGTCAAGAACGAGCTGCTGGCGCAGGACGTGGTCGCCGAAGAATTCGGTGGCGACACCCAGTTCGTCGAACTCTCGGCCAAGACCGGCCAGGGCATCGACGTGCTGCTGGACGCGATCTCGCTGCAGGCCGAAGTGCTGGAGCTGCGGGCAGTGGCCGAAGGCCGCGCCAGCGGCGTGGTGATCGAGTCCTCGCTGGACAAGGGCCGCGGCCCGGTGGCGACGGTGCTGGTGCAGCAGGGCGCGCTGAAGAAGGGCGACTACCTGGTGTGCGGCATCCAGTACGGCCGCGTGCGTGCGCTGTTCGACGAGACCGGCAAGCAGCCGGATTCGGCGGGTCCGTCGATCCCGGTGCAGGTGCTCGGCCTGTCCGGCGTGCCGGATGCCGGCGACGACTTCGTGGTCGTCGACGACGAGCGCCTGGCCAAGGACGTGGCGCAGCAGCGCGAGACCAAGCGCCGCGAGTCGCGCCTGGTGTCCTCGGCGGGCAGCCGCATGGAAGACATCATGTCGCAGCTCGGCAAGGGCGAAGGCCAGCTGTCGCTGAACCTGGTGATCAAGGCCGACGTGCAGGGTTCGGTGGAAGCGCTGAAGCAATCGCTGACCGCGCTGTCCAACGAGCAGATCCGCATCAACGTGATCCACTCCGGCGTGGGCGGCATCACCGAGTCCGACGCGAATTCGGCGCTGGCCTCCAAGGCCACGGTGATCGGCTTCAACGTGCGTGCCGACGCCTCGGCGCGGCGCATCATCGAGACCAACGGCATCGACCTGCGGTACTTCTCGATCATCTACGACGTGATCGACCAGGTGAAGCAGGTGGCGTCCGGCCTGCTGGGCGTGGAGATCCGCGAAGAGATCATCGGTATTGCCCAGGTGCGCGACGTGTTCCGCAGCTCCAAGTTCGGCGCCGTCGCCGGCTGCATGGTCGTGGAGGGCGTGGTCAAGCGCAACAAGCCGATCCGCGTGCTGCGCGACAACACCGTGGTGTTCGAGGGCGAGCTGGAATCGCTGCGTCGCTTCAAGGAGAACGTCGACGAAGTGCGAAACGGCACCGAGTGCGGTATCGGCGTGAAGGCCTACAACGACGTCAAGGCCGGCGACCAGATCGAGTGCTTCGAGCGCATCGAAGTGCAGCGTACGCTGTAAGAGCCGGGAATCGGGAATCGGGAGTGGGGAATGGGAAGAGCGGGGCGCTGCAGGTGCGTCGCTCGTTCCAGACCCTTCCCGATTTCTTTATTCCGAACAGAGAGATTTTCGCTATGCCCACCAAATCCTTTCACCGTACCGATCGCGTGTCTGCGCAGATCCGGCGCGACCTCGGCACGATCGTGCATGCGGCCGTGCGCGATCACGGCCTGCCGTCGGTCAGTGTGTCCGACGTCGAAGTCACCCGCGATCTTGCCCATGCCAAGGTGTTCGTCACCGCACTGATGCAGGAGCGCTCGGCCGAGGCGGTCAAGGGCCTGAAGGAACTGGCGCCGCAACTGCGCAGCGAGCTGGCGCGGGCGATGAAGCTGCGCCACGTGCCCGAACTGCATTTCCACTACGACGATTCGGTCGATCGCGGCGAGCGCATCGACAATCTGCTGCGCGACATGCCGGAACTGCAGCAGGCGCAGGACGACGACGGCCATGCCGCCGACGACGCCGACACGGCGCCGCGCAAGGGCTGAGTCCGCTGCCGACGCCGCGGCGTCGGCGTCCAGTGTTCGAGTGCGGGCGCCCAACGCGAGCGTCCGTTTCGCAGTCGCGATCGCGGCGCTCTTTCATCCGTCTGGCGTCACGCTGTTCCATGCGTGCCGTTCGCCCGCGCCATGCCGGGGTCGGATCCGCCAATCCCGAATCCCCAATCCCGAATCCCCGCCCAACCCCCCATGCCCGTCTTCGGCCCGCGCCTGCCTCGTATCGTCTTCCGTCGCCTCGACGGCATCGTGCTGCTCGACAAGCCGATCGGCATGAGTTCCAACGCGGCGCTGCAGGCGGCGCGGCGGCTGTTCCGTGCGGAGAAGGGCGGTCACACCGGCAGCCTGGATCCGCTCGCCACCGGCCTGCTGCCGCTGTGCTTCGGCGAGGCGACCAAGCTGGCCGGGCTGCTGCTCGGGTCGGCCAAGGCCTACGAAGCGGAGGTCGTGCTCGGCGTCACCACCGACAGCGACGATGCCGAGGGCGCGGTGCTGCGGACCCGACCGGTGCCGCCGCTGGACGCAGCGACCCTGGAGGCGGCGCTGGCGCCGTTGCGCGGGCGCATCCGCCAGCGTGCGCCGATCTACTCGGCGCTCAAGCAGGGCGGCGAACCGCTGTACGTCAAGGCGCGCCGCGGCGAGGCGATCGAAGCGCCGGAGCGCGAGGTCGAGGTGCATGCGATCGACGTGCTCGCCCACGCCGGCGACCGCCTGCGTCTGCACGTGGCCTGCGGATCCGGTACCTATATCCGCAGCCTGGCCCGCGACCTGGGCGAGGCGCTGGGCTGCGGCGCACATATCGCCGCGCTGCGGCGGCTGTGGGTGGAACCGTTCCGCAACCCGCAGATGGTTACCCTGGAGCACCTGCAGCACCTGGCCGCGCAGGATCCGGCGGCGCTGGAGGCGCTGGTGCTGCCGCTGGCCGCCGGCCTGGCCGATTTTCCGCCGCTGCGCCTGGAGCATGCTGCGGCGCAGCGCTTCCGCATGGGCCAGCGCCTGCGCGATCCAGCCTGGGCGCCCGGCCTAGCGGCGGTGTTCGACGCCGACGGCGTCCCGCTGGGCCTGGGCCAGGTGGATGCGAGCGGGCTGCTGGCGCCGCAGCGCATGTTCAATCCGTGACCGCACGGCGGTCGCGCGAGCGAGGTGTTACCTGACTGTCGTTCAGTCATGACGCGGTCTTAACGCCTTGTTCCTCCGGGCCGAGGCCGGTACAATTTCGCGGCCTTTCCGGCACGCTGCGCTCCGGCGCAATCCTTCGCAATCGGCGAGCCAGGCGGTGCGTCCTCTGCACGTTCCTGCCGGCCCCGCATCTCAGAGAAAAATCCCATGTCCATCGACACCCAGAAAGTCATCGAAGAAAACAAGCGCGGCGCTGCCGACACCGGTTCGCCGGAAGTCCAGGTCGCCCTGTTGACCGCCCGCATCGAACTGCTGACCGGCCACTTCAAGACCCACAAGAAGGATCACCACAGCCGCCGCGGCCTGCTGCAGATGGTCAACCGCCGCCGCAGCCTGCTCGACTATCTGAAGAAGAAGGATGGCGAGCGCTACAAGGCGCTGATCGAGAAGCTCGGCCTGCGTCGCTGAGTCAACGAACCCCACCGCGGCGCAGCGATGCGCCGCGGTTTTGTTTTGGGTAGTACCGTGGCCCGGGGATCGCTCCGCGCCACCGGCCGGATCCTCCCGGCCACCCGCCAGCGGCATGGGCCGTCAGCGGTCCATTTGCAGACAGCATCATCCAAGGAAACCCCGTGGCAAAAATCACCAAAACCTTCCAGTACGGCAAGCACACCGTCACCCTCGAAACCGGCGAGATCGCCCGCCAGGCCGGCGGTGCCGTCATCGTCAAGATGGACGACACCGTACTGCTGGTCACCGCCGTCGCCGCCAAGAGCGCGCGCGAAGGTCAGGACTTCTTCCCGCTGACGGTCGACTATCAGGAGAAGTTCTACGCCGGCGGCCGCATCCCCGGCGGCTTCTTCAAGCGCGAGGGCCGTGCGACCGAGAAGGAGACGCTGATTTCGCGTCTGATCGACCGTCCGATCCGTCCGCTGTTCCCGGAGGATTACAAGAACGAAGTGCAGATCATCGCCACGGTGATGTCGATGAACCCGGACATCGACGGCGACATCGCCGCGCTGATCGGCGCCTCGGCCGCCCTGTCGCTGGCCGGCACCCCGTTCAAGGGCCCGATCGGCGCCGCCAAGGTCGGCTACAAGAACGGCGAATACATCCTCAACCCGACCGTGTCGGACCTGAAGGAGTCGCAGCTGGAGCTGGTCGTCGCCGGTACCGCCAACGCGGTGCTGATGGTCGAGTCCGAAGCCGCGCTGCTGTCGGAAGAAGTGATGCTGGGCGCGGTCACCTTCGGCCACCGCGAGATGCAGAAGGTCATCAATGCGATCAACGAGCTGACCGTCGAAGCCGGCACCAAGCCGTCCGACTGGGTCGCCCCGGCCAAGAACGAGGCCATGATCGCCGCGCTGAAGGAAGCCGTCGGCGAGCAACTGGCCGCCGCGTTCCAGGTGCGCGACAAGCTGCAGCGCCGCGACGCCATCGCCGCGATCAAGAAGGACGTGCTGGCGCAGCTGGCGCCGCGCGCCACCGCCGAGAACTGGGTCGCTGCCGACCTGGCCAAGGAATTCGGCGAGCTGGAATACCAGACCATGCGCGGTTCGGTGCTGAGCACCAAGGTGCGCATCGACGGCCGTGCGCTGGACACCGTGCGCCCGATCAGCGTGCAGGCCGGCGTGCTGCCGCGTACCCACGGCTCGGCGCTGTTCACCCGCGGCGAGACCCAGGCGATCGTGGTCACCACGCTGGGCACCGCCCGCGATGGCCAGGTGATCGACGCGGTCTCCGGCGAGTACAAGGAAAACTTCCTGTTCCACTACAACTTCCCCCCCTACTCGGTGGGCGAGTGCGGCCGCTTCGGCGCGCCCAAGCGTCGCGAAATCGGCCACGGCCGCCTCGCCAAGCGTGGCGTGCTGGCGGTGATGCCGACCATGGAAGAGTTCCCGTACACCATCCGCGTGGTCTCGGAAATCACCGAATCCAACGGTTCCTCGTCGATGGCTTCGGTCTGCGGTTCGTCGCTGGCGCTGATGGACGCCGGCGTGCCGGTGAAGGCGCCGGTGGCCGGTATCGCCATGGGCCTGGTGAAGGAAGGCAACGACTTCGTGGTGCTGTCGGACATCCTGGGCGATGAAGATCACCTGGGCGACATGGACTTCAAGGTCGCCGGTACCGCCGACGGCGTGTCCGCGCTGCAGATGGACATCAAGATCGAAGGCATCACCGAAGAGATCATGAAGCAGGCCCTGGCGCAGGCCAAGGCCGGCCGCCTGCACATCCTCGGCGAGATGGCCAGCGCGCTGACCACCCCGCGTGCGGAGCTGAGCGACTACGCGCCGCGCCTGCTGACGATCAAGATCCACCCGGACAAGATCCGCGAAGTGATCGGCAAGGGTGGTTCGACCATCCAGGCGATCACCAAGGAAACCGGCACCCAGATCGACATCCAGGACGACGGCACCATCGTCATCGCCTCGGTCAACGCGATCGCCGCGCAGGCCGCCAAGTCGCGCATCGAGCAGATCACCTCGGACGTCGAGCCGGGCCGCATCTACGAAGGCAAGGTCGCCAAGATCATGGACTTCGGCGCGTTCGTGACCATCCTGCCGGGCAAGGACGGCCTGGTGCACGTCTCGCAGATCTCCAGCGAGCGCGTGGAGAAGGTCGGCGACAAGCTGAAGGAAGGCGACGTGGTCAAGGTCAAGGTGCTGGAAGTCGACAAGCAGGGCCGCATCCGCCTGTCGATGAAGGCCGTGGAAGAAGGCGAGGGCGCGTCGGCCGAATAAGCCGCACGCTGCCAGCGTCGTTCCAGGAAAAAGCGGGCTTCGGCCCGCTTTTTTCTTGCCTGACGTTTGCGTAGCCGCGACGCGGCGTCAACGGTGACGTCCTGTCGCGGCTCACGCCGCTCCTGCACAGGAAGACGGAGCATTTGGCCCGCGACTTGGCCGAGGCTGCCAGCGATCGCTGGAGAGCATCTGCAGATTGCGCTGACAGCGGCCCAGGGGCGGCGAGGGGGGGCGCGCGTCCGTAGCGCACGCTTTCGCAGGAGCGGCTTCAGCCGCGACCAGGCCGGCATGGCGATCTTGGGAATGCCTGGGGGGATGATCCCGAACCGGGGACCAGCGCCGCGCCTGCGGTGGGCGTTCTCAGCCGCTGCTGCCGTCTTCGATCGCCGGATAGCGTGCCAGATGCGCCGACAGCGGTCCGGGATGGGCGAGCTGGTAGCCCTGGCCGTAGCGCGCGCCCAGCGCCTGCAGCGTCGCCAGTTCGCTCTCGGTCTCGATGCCTTCGACGACCACGTCGGCATTGGTTTCCGCGGCGAAGGAGAGGATGGCCATCGCCAGCCGCTGCCGGCGCGGTTCGGCGTCGATGCCGCGGGTCAGGGTCAGGTCCAGCTTGATGATGTCCGGCGCCAGGTGCAGCAGATGGCGCAGGCTGGCGAAACCGGTACCGGCGTCGTCCAGGGCGATGCGCAGGCCCTGCCGCTGCAGCAGGCCGATGTGCTCGGACAGGCGTGGATAGTCCGGCGCCTGCAATTGTTCGGTGATTTCCAGCACGATCCGCGACAGGTCGTGGCCGTGCAGCAACGCCTGCAGTTGCGGATGTAGCAGCGTCGGTGCGGACACGTTGATCGCCAGATACAGCGGCGCCGGCAACTGCGCCAGCAGCTCCAGCGCCTTGCGCGCGGCGGCCAGCTCCAGATCCAGGCCCAGCCCGACCCGGCTGGCATCGTCGAACCAGCGCAGCGGCGGCAGCGCCGGATTGGCCGGAAAGCGCGACAGTGCTTCCACCCCGACGATGCGTTGCGATGCCAGCGCCAGCACTGGCTGGGTCACGATCTGCAGGCGCGTCTCGGCGATGGTTTCGCGGATGCGGGTGGCGATCGCCGCCTTCTCGCGAAATGCGTGTTTCTCCATATCCTGGCGGCGCGCGATGTCGGTCTGCAGTGCGGCGCGGTCCATCGCCAGCGCCAGCGTCGCGCCGACCAGGGTCGCCAGCAATTCCAGCGTGCGCACGTCCTGTGCGCTGTAGGCGTTGGGTTGCGGCGCGAGGACCTTGAGCACGCCGATGCTGCGGTCGCCGTAGCGCAGCGGCACCACCAGCATCGAGCGCAAACCGATGCGCCGGCAGGCCGCGCGGTCCACGCGCGGATCGACTTCCGAATCGTCGCAGCGCAAGACCTCGCCGGTCCGCATGCACAGCCCCGACAGGCTGCCGTTGCTGGGCAGGCGCAGGCCGAGGTGGCGCTCGGCGACGCCGCTGGCCGACCAGTACAGCATGTCCTTGCCGTCGCACATCTCCACCACGGCGCCATTGGAGCGGGTCAGCTCCTGCGCGCGGCGGGTGACCACGTCGACCACCTGCAGCGGATCGCCGCCGGCCGCGGCGATTTCGCCCTGCGCCAGGATGATGCGCGACAGCAACGCCGCGTCGTCCTGGGTCGCGGCGGCGTGCTGGATGAGGTCCGAAATGTCGGATGCCTTGGCCATGTCCGCATCATGTGGCAGTGCGTCGGAGGACGGCAATCGCGCGGCGCGCGCTTCGCCCAGACAGCGTGCGGAACTGATCGCTCCATCACGCTGCGCGCGTGCGCGTGCTCAATCGCCAGCGCCACCCTTGCGCGGCTTGCCGTACAGGCTGCGCAACTCGTCCTTGGCCTGCTCCAGGATCTGGCGGCGCTGCGCCGGCAACTGGTCGCCGGCGCGATTGATGTAGAAGGTCAGCATCGACATGGCCGAGCGATACGGACCGGTGCGGCGGCGGGCGTGCAGGTCGGCCGACTGCTTGAGCGCGCGCGCGATCGCGGCCGGATCGTTGCCTTCGAACACGTTCGGCGCGATGCCGAGCGACTGTTGCGCGTCGCTGCCGCGGCGCTGGTTGAGGTCGGTGCTGGAGAGTGACGGGCTGCTCTGTGCCATTGGTGATGCTCCTTGGCGATGGCGGTGGAGAGGTACAACGCATGCGCAGTCCCACAGTGCAGGACCCGATGGCGGATGCCGCCGCCATCGCTGCCGCACGCCGCGAGGCGACGGCAGTTCGACGTCGAAGGGAGAGGAAGGCGGACGCGGCGCGAACGCGCGCCGCCGCGATCGCGTGTGCGGGTCGTGGAGCGTCCCGCGCGCGTGATGGGCGATGCCGTTGTTCGCTGGTGTTGCCGTGCCGCATTCCGTTCCCAGAAGCGAAGCTTGTGCGTGATGCGCAAACGCTAGGCCGGGATACGTGACGCCGTCGACAACATAACCGCGCTACGCGGAGCGAGTGGTAGACATTATGTCGTTCGATGAACGCTTAATGGAAAAACCCCTAAAAACAGGGCTCGCGCGAGGTTGCGCTTGATTGCCTGGATAACGTCACCATTTTCATTGCCGAGAAAATGGCGCAAGACATCCAGCTGGACAATCCGCACAGGCGGCATCGTCGGCGCGCCCCAGGTTGGTTGCGACGCTGACACAAGGAGATCGCATGTCGTTGGCGCAGGCGCGCTTCCATCCCGCCGTTGCACGCTGGTTCGAGCAACGTTTCGCGGCGCCCACGCCGGCGCAGGCGGCGGCGTGGCCGGCGATCCAGGCCGGACGGCATACGCTGGTCGCCGCGCCGACCGGCTCGGGCAAGACCCTGACGGCATTTTTGGCCGCGCTGGATGCGCTGGTCCGCGAAGGCCTGCGTGAAGGCGGCCTGCAGGACCGTACCCAGGTGTTGTACGTGTCGCCACTGAAAGCGCTTTCAAACGACATCCAGCTCAATCTCGAGGCGCCGCTGCAGGGCATTCGCGCCGAACTGGCGGCGCTGGGTTTGCCGGATGTGTCCATTCGCACCGCGGTACGCACCGGCGACACCCCACAGCGCGAGCGCGCGCAGGCGCGGCGGCGCCCGCCGCATGTGCTGGTGACCACGCCGGAGTCGCTGTACGTGCTGCTCGGCTCGGTGTCCGGGCGCGAGACGCTGCGCCACGTGCGCACGGTGATCGTCGACGAGATCCACGCGCTGGCGGCGAACAAGCGCGGCAGCCATCTGGCGCTGTCGCTGCAGCGCCTGCAGCAGCTGTGCGAGGTGCCGCCGCTGCGCATCGGCCTGTCGGCGACGCAGAAGCCGATCGAGGCGGTCGCGCGTTTCCTGGTCGGCAGCGCCGCGGTGCACGACGGCGTTGCCGACTGCGCCATCGTCGACATCGGCTATGCGCGTGCCCGCGACCTGGCGCTGGAGGTGCCGCCGACGCCGCTCAGCGTGACCATGTCCGCCGACCAGTGGCAGCAGGCGTATACGCGCCTGGCCGAGTTGGTGCGCGCGCACCGCACCACCCTGGTGTTCGTCAACACCCGGCGCATGGCCGAGCGCACCGCGCGGCACCTGGGCGAACTGCTCGGCACGCAGGCGGTGGCGGCGCATCACGGCAGCCTGGCGCGCGAGACCCGGCTGCTCGCCGAGCGCCGGCTCAAGGCCGGCGAGCTGCAGGTGCTGGTGGCCACCGCCTCGCTGGAACTGGGCCTGGACATCGGCGACGTCGACCTGGTCTGCCAGCTCGGCTCGCCGCGTTCGATCGCCGCGTTCCTGCAGCGCGCCGGCCGCTCCGGCCACGCGGTGGGCGGCACGCCGAAGGCGCGCTTGTTTCCGCAGTCGCGCGACGACCTGGTCGAGTGCGCGGCCTTGCTGGATTGCGTGCGCCGCGGCGAACTGGATGCGCTGCGCATGCTCGATGCGCCGCTGGACGTGCTCGCCCAGCAGCTCGTCGCCGAGGTGGCCTGCCAGGAGTGGGAGGAAGACGCGCTGTACGCGCTGGTGCGTGGCGCCTGGCCGTATGCGGCGTTGCCGCGCGCGCAGTTCGACGCGGTGCTGCGCATGCTCAGCGAAGGCTTCAGCACGCGGCTGGGGCCGCGCGCCGGTTACCTGCATCGCGATGCGGTGCATCGCCGCGTGCGCCAGCGCCGCGGCGCGCGGATGGCGGCGCTCACCTCCGGCGGCACCATCCCCGAGACCGGCGACTACAGCGTGGTGCTGGAGCCGCAGGCGCAGACCATCGGCACGGTCAACGAGGATTTCGCGGTGGAGAGCCTGGGTGGCGACGTGTTCCAGCTCGGCAACGCCAGCTACCGCATCCTGCGCGTGGAAGCGGGGCGGGTGCGGGTGGAGGACGCGCGCGGCGCACCGCCCAACATCCCGTTCTGGATCGGCGAGGCGCCCGGGCGCAGCGACGCGCTGTCGCTCGGCGTGTCGCGGCTGCGGGCCGAAGTCGCGCAGGCGCTGGAGCAGGGCGGCGCGGCGCAGGCGCTGCAGTGGCTGTGCGGCCCGCTGGCGCTGGACGCCGCCGCCGCGCAGCAGATCGTCGATTACCTGGGCCGCGCGCATGCGGCGCTGGGCGCCTTGCCGACCCAGCAGTGCATCGTGCTGGAACGCTTCTTCGATGCCACCGGCGGCACCCAGCTGGTGATCCACAGCGTCTACGGCAGCCGCATCAACCGCGCCTGGGGCCTGGCCCTGCGCAAGCGCTTCTGCCGCACCTTCAATTTCGAGCTGCAGGCGGCCGCGACCGAGGACGCGATCGTGCTGTCGCTGTCGACCCGGCACAGCTTCGCCCTGGACGAGGTGGCACGCTATCTGCGCGCCGCGTCGGCGCTGGACGTGCTGGTACAGGCGCTGCTGGACGCGCCGCTGTTCGGCGTGCGCTGGCGCTGGAACGCCACCAACGCGCTGGCGCTGCCGCGCTTCACCGGCGGGCGCAAGGTCGCGCCGCAACTGCAGCGGATGAAGTCCGAGGATCTGCTGGCCACGGTGTTTCCCGACCAGGTGGCCTGCGCGGAGAACCTGGTCGGCGAGCGCGAGATTCCCGAGCACCCGCTGGTGGCGCAGACCCTGCGCGACTGCCTGGACGAGGCGATGGACAGCGACGGCTGGCTGCAGCTGCTGCGCGGCATCGAGGCCGGCGAGGTGCGCGTGCTGGCGCGCGAGCTGACCGCGCCCTCGCCGCTGGCGGCCGAGGCGCTCGACGCGCGGCCCTATGCCTTTCTCGACGACGCGCCGCTGGAAGAGCGGCGCACCCAGGCGGTGCACAGTCGCCGCTACCAGGATCCGCACAGCGCCGACGAGCTCGGCCAGTTGGACCCGCAGGCGATCGACGCGGTGCGCGAGGAGGCCTGGCCGCAGCCGCGCAGCCGCGACGAGATGCACGAGGCGCTGCTCACGCTCGGGGTGGTGAGCGTGGACGAGGCCGCCGCGCAGCCGCAGTGGCGGCAGTGGTTGGATGAACTGGCTGCCGACGCGCGCGCCACCTGCCTGCACGGCGTCGACGGCGCCGCGGCGGCGTTGTGGGTGACGGCCGAAGCGCTGGCGGCGGTGGCGCCGCTGTACCCGCAGGCCAGCGCGCGGCCGGCCATCGCCAGTCCCGAGGGCTACGCGGTGGCCGACTGGGACCGCGACAGCGCGCTGCGCGAGTTGCTGCGCTGCCGGCTGGCAGGCCTGGGGCCGGTCACTGCGGCCACGCTGGCCGCGCCGCTGCACCTGCCGCTGCGCGAGGTGCAGGCCGGGCTGCTTGCGCTGCAGCAGGACGGCTATGTGCTCGGTGGTCGGTTCAGTGCCGACGCCGATGCCGAGGAGTGGTGCGAGCGGCACCTGCTGGCACGCATCCACCGCTACACCCTCGGCCGCCTGCGCCGCGAGATCGAGCCGGTGGCGCCGCGCGACTACGCGCGCTTCCTGTTCCGTTGGCAGCATCTGGACGCACAGGGCCAGGTGGAGGGCGCCGAAGCGCTGGCCGCGGTGCTGGCGCAACTGGAGGGCGTGGAGGCCGCGGCTGCGCTGTGGGAGGCGGAACTGTTGCCTGCGCGGGTGCGCGACTACCGCCAGGCCTGGCTGGACGAGGCCTGCAGTGCCGGCCGCACGCTGTGGACGCGGTTGCGCCCCGGCGCTGGCGGCGCCGCGCCGACGCTGCGCAGCACGCCGATCCTGCTGCTGCCGCGGCGCAGCGCCGGGCAGTGGTCGCGGCTGTCGCCAGCGCCGGACGCCGATGCGCTCGGCTCGCGCGCGCGCAAGGTCGCCGACCATCTCGCGGCGCATGGCGCCTCGTTCTTCGACGAGATCGCCGCGGCCACCCGCCTGCTCTCCACCGAACTGGAGACGGCGCTGGCCGAGCTGGTCGCCGCCGGTCGGGTCCACTGCGACAGCTACGCCGGCCTGCGCGCCTTGCTGGTGCCGGCATCGAAGCGCCCGTCGGCGCTGTCGCGGCGGCGGCCGCGCATGGCGCTGTACGGCGGCATCCAGGATGCCGGGCGCTGGGCGCTGTTGCGGGCCGGCGCCGAGGCCGAGGACCCGGCCGCGCGCAGCGAGGCGGTCGAGCACGTCGCGCTGACGCTGCTGCGCCGCTACGGCGTGGTCTGCTGGCGCCTGCTCGAGCGCGAGGCGGCATGGCTGCCGCCGTGGCGCGAGCTGTTGCGGGTCTACCAGCGCCTGGAGGCGCGTGGCGAGATCCGCGGCGGGCGCTTCATCGATGGCCTGTCCGGCGAACAGTTCGCCCTGCCGGAGGCGATCGGTCTGCTGCGGCAACTGCGCCGCCAGCCTGGCGACGGCACCTGGGTGTGCGTGGCCGCCGCCGATCCGGCCAATCTGCTCGGCAGCGTGCTCCCGGGCACGCGGCTGCCACGCGTGGCGGGCGCGCGCGTGCTGTACCGCGACGGCGTGCCGATGGCGAGCTGGGTCGGCGAGCGTTTCGAGGCGCTGCAGCAGCTCGATGCCGAGGAACGCGTGCGCGCGCAGCGCTTGTTGCGCGGAGCCACCGCGGCGGAACGACGTACGGTCGCGGCGCTGCCGATGGTGTGAAGACGCGGCGCCATGCATGCGCTCGCGCACTGCGAGGGCGGGCATATCGGCGCCGCTTTCACATTCTGTCTACAAATTAAAGGGGTTGGTATCCCACTTCGCCTTCGGTGCAAAACCGGGGTCATCTGCCATTGCAGAACAACTGCGGCATCCGCGCCGCAGACGTCCAGGCGCTTTCTTCACACGCGTCGAGTGCTGCGCCGCAATGCCCGTTGCGCATTCATGCAACGTCGCCGCAGCGCTTGCGCTATGCGGAATTCCGCAGTTTTCACGCGATTTAAAGGCGCTGTCGATGGCGCCGATAGCCCTCACGCACAGACGTTGCGGCGCAGCGTCCTCGCTCTCCTCAGAGCGAGTGTGTCCACTCCGCGAGGCGCTGCGGAAGACGGCTGGAGGCGCTCACTTGCGCAACCGGACGCACACAAAGAATCGGGGTACACCATGTTGGGCAATATGAAAATCGGAGTCAGGCTGACGGCGGCGTTCCTGATCGTGGCGGCGATCGGCGCGTGCATCGGCTGGGTCGGCATCCGCAACTCGGGCCGGATCAACGACTACGCCACGGTGCTGTACGAGCGCGAGCTGCTCGGCCTGTCGCACCTGAAAGAGGCCAACATCAATCTGATCAACGCCGGCCGGTCGCGCGCCAACCTGCAGTTGGCCAGTACGGCGGAGGATCGCGCCAAGCACATCGCCAGTCTCGACAAGTACACCGCCAAGGTGGTCGAGCACATGGACAAGGCCAGGACCTCGTTCGACGACCCGGCCACGCTGGCCAAGCTGGCCCGCTTCGACCAGGTGTGGAAGACCTACCTGGAGCGGCGCGGCCAGTTCGTCGACTCGGTGATGCGCGAGCCGCTGCCGCAGGGCAATGCGCAGCTGGCGGACCTGTCGAAGGGCGTGCGCAGCAGCTCCGACGAACTGGATGCGCTGATGTCCGAACTCAGCGAAACCAAGGAAGCCAACGCGGCGCGTGCCAACGACGCCACCGACGCGATCTATGCCAGCAGCACCCGCACCATGCTGGCCATCGTGATCGGCGGCGTGTTGCTCGGCGTGGGCCTGGGCGTGTTCATCAGCCGCAGCGTGACCCGGCCGATCGGCAAGGCGGTCAGCGTGGCCAATGCGCTGTCCGAGGGCGACCTGAGCATGTCGATCGAGGTGCGCGGCCGCGACGAGACCGCACAGCTGCTGCTGGCGATGCAGCGCATGGTCGAGAAGCTGCAGCAGGTGGTCGGCGAGGTCAACGCCAGTGCGCAGAGCCTGGCCGGCGCGTCGGAAGAAGTCAGCGCCACCGCGCAGTCGCTGAGCCAGGCCTCGACCGAACAGGCCGCCGGCGTGGAAGAGACCAGCGCCTCGCTGGAACAGATGACCGCCTCGATCGCGCAGAACACCGACAACGCCAGGATCACCGACGGCATGGCCGCGCAGGCGGCGCGGGAAACCCTGGAGGGCGGCGAGGCGGTGGTTGCCACGGTCGCGGCGATGAAGCAGATCGCGCAGAAGATCGGCATCATCGACGACATCGCCTACCAGACCAACCTGCTGGCATTGAACGCGGCGATCGAGGCTGCGCGCGCCGGCGAGCACGGCAAGGGCTTCGCGGTGGTCGCCGCGGAAGTGCGCAAGCTGGCCGAGCGCAGCCAGGTGGCCGCGCAGGAGATCGGCGAGGTCGCCGGTTCCAGCGTGGAACTGGCGGAGAAGGCCGGTCAGCTGCTGGAGACCATCGTGCCCAGCATCAAGAAGACCTCGGACCTGGTGCAGGAGATCGCTGCCGCCTCGCAGGAACAATCGTCCGGCGTCACCCAGATCAATGCGGCGGTGGTGCAGCTGAGCCAGATCACCCAGCAGAACGCGACCGCCTCCGAAGAGCTGGCGGCCACCGCCGAATCGATGAGCACGCAGGCCGTGCAGTTGCAGGACAGCATGGCGTTCTTCCAGTTGTCCGCCGGCACGCGCCGCGCCACGCACGCGCTGGACGACGGCGAGGCGGTGGCGCCGCTGCGTGCGGCTGGCTCGCGCTGGGCGCCGCGTGCGCCATCCGTCGCCGCGCGCCGTTCCGTTGCAGGCAATCGCGACCGCAGCGAAGCGCTGCTGGGCCGCGCCTGATCCATTCCCTGGCGGCGCCTGCCGCGCCGCCAGTTCTGTGTCGCTGTCGTTGTCACAACTGCCCATTGTCGGGAGAGTGCCGTGCTGAAGAATCTCAAAATCGCAACCAAGCTCTACGGCGGCTTCGCCGTGGTCCTGTGCATCCTGCTGGCCCTGGCCGGCGTGGCCTACTTCAACGTGTCCGCGTTGTCGCAGGCCAATTACTGGAACACCCACACCTACAAGGTGATCGCCGAAGTCGATGCCGCGCTTAGCAGCCTGATCAACATCGAGACCGGTACGCGCGGCTTCTCGCTGACCGGCGAGGACGCGTTCCTGCAGCCCTACCGCGACGGCGTCGCCAGCTTCGAAAGCCACCTGCGCACGGCGCAGGAGCTGACCGCCGACAACCCCAAGCAGCAGGAGCGCCTGAACGCGCTGAAGCAGACCCAGGCGCAATGGCTCAGCCAGGCGGTGCATCCGCAGATCGCGCTGCGCAAGAACGTCAACGATGGCCAGGCGACGATGGAGGCGCTGACCGCTGCGGTGCGTGCTTCCAAGGGCAAGGCCTACATGGACGCCATGCGCGATCGCATGGCCGAAGTGCGCCGCGCCGAGAGCGAGTTGCTCGCTGCGCGCGCCACCGAGGCCGAGCAGTTGCAGCAGCGCACCAACCTGACCCTGATCGTCGGCAGCCTGGTCGCGGCGCTGTGTGCCTCGTTGATCGGTTTCCTGATCGCGCGGTCGCTGATGAGCGAACTTGGCGGCGAGCCGAGCACGGTGATGGAAGTGGCCTCGCGGATCGCGCGCGGCGATCTCACCGTGCAGGTGCCGACCCGCGCCAACGACAGCACCAGCGCCATGGTGGCGCTGCAGGCGATGGTCGAGCGACTGGCGGAGGTGGTGGGCGAGGTCAATGCCAGCGCGCAGTCGCTGGCCGGTTCGTCCGAGGAAGTCAGCGCCACCGCGCAGTCGCTGAGCCAGGCTGCCACCGAGCAGGCCGCCGGCGTGGAGGAGACCAGCGCCTCGCTGGAGCAGATGACCGCGTCCATCGCGCAGAACACCGACAACGCCAAGGTCACCGAGGGCATGTCGGCGCAGGCGGCCAAGGAAGCGGTGGAGGGCGGCGACGCGGTGCTGGCGTCCACCCAGGCGATGAAGCAGATCGCGCAGAAGATCGGCATCATCGACGACATCGCCTACCAGACCAACCTGCTGGCGCTGAACGCGGCGATCGAGGCCGCGCGCGCCGGCGAGCACGGCAAGGGCTTTGCGGTGGTCGCCGCCGAAGTGCGCAAGCTGGCCGAGCGCAGCCAGGTGGCGGCGCAAGAGATCGGCGAGGTCGCCGCCAGCAGCGTGGGCCTGGCCGATCGCGCCGGCAGCCTGCTCGGCACCATCGTGCCCAGCATCAAGAAGACCTCGGATCTGGTGCAGGAGATCGCCTCGGCCTCGCAGGAGCAGTCCTCCGGCGTCACCCAGATCAACCTGGCGGTGTCCCAGCTCAGCCAGACCACACAGCAGAATGCGGCGGCCTCCGAGCAACTGGCGGCCACCGCCGAACAGATGAGCACCCAGGCCGAATCGCTGCAGCAGGCGATGGGGTTCTTCCGCCTCAGTCGCGAACAGGACCTGGCCGCGCCGCGCCGCGCCGCGCCGGTGGCGCCGAGGCCGGCCGCCACCCGGCCGCTGCGCAACGCCGGCAAGGCCCTGCGCCCGCGTGCGCGCCCGGTGCCGGCCTACGCGCTGGCGGATGCGCCGGACGAAGGCCAGTTCGTCAACTTCTGAGGGGGAAGAACATGCACAACGATCGCTACGAGAGCGCGGCCGAGCACGCGCCGCAGGGTGGCTGGCAGTTCCTGACCTTTCAGCTGGACCGCGAACTGTTCGGGCTCAACATCGCCGGCATCCACGAGATCATCGAGTACCGTCCGCCCACCCCGGTGCCGACCATGCCGGCCTGCGTGCGCGGGGTGATCAACCTGCGCGGCGCGGTGGTGCCGGTGGTGGACCTGCAGTCGCGGCTCGGCCGCGGGCCCAGCCAGGTCACCCGGCGCAGCTGCATCGTCATCGCCAGCGCCGCCACCGACGAGGGCGGCGGCGCGCAGTCCTTCGGCCTGCTGGTGGATGCGGTCAACGAGGTGCTGGAATTGCCGCCGCAGCAGATCGAGGCGCCGCCGGCCTTCGGCAGCGATATCCGCCGCGACCTGCTGCAGGGCATGGGCAAGCTGGAGGATCGGCTGGTGATCCTGCTGGACCGCGCGCGGCTGCTGCGCAGCGACGACATCGCCGAGGCCGGCGCAGCGGCGCTGGCGGCGTGACGTCAGGTAGGCCGTGATCCATGCATCACGGCGGCCCCGCTAGGGTGGCGGCGAACGGGCATCCGCCCCAGCGAGGTGCAGACCATGGCAAAAGACGAGACCACCCAGTCCGGCAAGCAGCAGGGCATCCACGAGGGCCGGCAGGACCGTGCCCAGGACGACACCGCCAAGCAGCGGCCGGGCCTGGAAGACCAGAAGCTGCGCGAGGCGCACGAGCGCGGCCCGCGCTCCGGCCAGGGCGAGGCGGCGCAGGACGGGCACGACTGAGCGATGCGGCGGCGAGGAGCGGAGTGCATCCCGCTTCCCGTTCCGTCAGGACGACGGCCAAGGACTGCCTGGCGCGCCAGCGGACGGCGCACCCCGCGCGATCGAGCGCGGCCAGGCCCAAGCTCGGCCAACAAAAAAGGCCAGAGAGCCTGGTGGCTGTCTGACCTCGTTTGCACCGTCGAAGACGGCAAGATGGTGGAGCGGAAGGGGATCGAACCCTCGACCTTCGCATTGCGAACGCGACGCTCTCCCAGCTGAGCTACCGCCCCACATCAGACGCGTAGTGTAACTGGGCACGGGGCCGCGTGCCAAGGGGGCAGTGCAACATCGGCGGCGCCGGGGCAGGGGACCGGTCGGGCCGGAAAACGTGTTCGCCTTTTGTCTACAGCGCGCGCATGGAGTCGATATACTCGACAGCCGAAATCCCCCGCGGTGATTTCGTTCCGGACGAAATATACCGTCCGCTTCACACCTTTTACTAAAGACAGGTCTTTTACACATGACGGAAGTTCGCAACTTGCAACAGATCGCCGAAGCCAAGGCCAAGCTGCAGGAAGAAATGCGCAAGCTGGAAGAGCAGGAGCGGCAGGCGCGCGAGGGCGAAACCAATGCGGCGCACGCCAATGTGCTGTCGCTGCTGGAGCAGTTCGCCGAGTTCTTCAGCGCCAAGCAGCGCAACGAGATCGCCGCCTACGTGACCAGCGCGGCGTCCAAGCCGGCCAGCAGCAAGTCCGCCGGCGGCCGCAGCGAGGTCAAGCCGAAGTACCAGTTGCCGCACACCGGCGAAACCTGGTCCGGCCGCGGTCGCACGCCGAAGGCGTTCGCCGCCTGGGAAGGCACCGCCGCCTACAACGAATGGAAGGCGCGCCACCCGGATCTGAAGTTCCCGCTCTTCAAGTATTGAGCGAACGAAGAAAGGCCAGGAATTCCTGGCCTTTTTTTATGCCCGATCGTTGACCCGATCGCGCTGCGCGGACGGGGCGGCGCGATCGGCCCGGCCGCGCCCGCTCAGCGTGTGGCCGCCAGCAGCGGCTGCAGCCGTGGTTCCAGTTCGCGCCGGCGCCAGCCCGCCAGCGGCGCCGGCCATTGCGCGCTCTCCAGCAGGGCTTCCAGGTGCTTGCGCGAGGCCAGCAGGCCGTCGGGCAGGCCGAGTTCGGCGCTGCGTGCGGCCACCGCGTCCTGCAGCCGCTTCAGCGCGGCCTTGTTGTCGTCGTTGGCGGCCAGCGCCTGCGGGGCGTCGGTTTCGTCGGCCAGTGGGGTGGTCAGCGCCTGCCACACCGCATCGCTGAGCTTGCGCGGCGCCTTGGGGTGTTTGTCGAACAGCGCCAGCATGGCCGGTTGGTCCTGCGGCGGGAAGCGCGCCAGGGTGGCGGCCAGTTCGTTGTCCAGGATCCAGCTGCGCGGCTTGTCGCTGTGCCGGGCCTGCGCGTCGCGCCAGCGCAACAGGCGCAGCAGGCGCAGTTGCGCGGGGCGGTCCATGAACTGCGCCGAGCGCATGCCCAGGTGCGGCCAGCGTTCGCCGTCGTCGTGCTCGACGGTGCCGAGCAGGCGTTCGCCGTCCTCGTGCAGCCAGTCGCCGCGCTCCAGGGTCTGCAACCGCGCCTGCAGGTTGTCGTGCAGCGCGAACAGATGGCGCACGTCGTCGGCGGCGTACTCCAGTTGCGCCGGCGACAGCGGGCGGCGCAGCCAGTCCGAGCGGGTCTCGCCCTTGGCCAGGTGCACGCCGGTGATCTCCAGCACCAGCTTCTGGTAGCCCATGCCGGCGCCGAGCCCGGCCAGGCCGGCGGCGATCTGGGTGTCGAACAGCGGCCGCGGCAGGGTGCCGCAGGCGCACTTGAAGGCGACCAGGTCTTCGCTGGCGCTGTGCATGATCTTGAGGATGTCCGGGTCGCTCAGCCACGGCGCCAGCGCCTGCGGCATGCCCGGGATCAGCGGGTCGATCAGCAGGATTTCGTCGCCCACCGCCATCTGCACCAGCGCCAGTTGCGGCCAATAGGTGCGTTCGCGGACGAATTCGGTATCCAGGCCGATGCGGGCCGGTCGCTGCGCCAGCCGTTCGCTCAGCTCGGCAGGTTGCTTGATCCAGTAAGGCACGTGATTTCCGTTGACTGCAGGGTTTGCTCAGGCAGGCGAGAATAGCCTAACGTCGCTCCGCCGGCCGCACGGCGCGCCGGACGGGATGGCGTCGCAAGGTCCATGGTTCGGAGGAAAAGTGCGCAGCAGCGGCGTTGTGATGGTCTGGAGCATGCTTGCGGCAGCGCTGGTCGGCTGTGCGCGGCAGCCGTCGGCGCCGGCCGCCGAGACCGCGCCTGCGACCGCCGCTGCCACCGCCACCGCTACGACGCAGTCGGCGCCGGCCAAGCCGGTGCAGGCGCCCAGCGTGACCATCGGCGGCGAGGATGCGGCCGAGACCGTGGCGCGCTGGCAGCCGCCGTTGCCGACCCTGACGCGCAGCGGCCTGCCGCAGGCGCG